>JBILCQ010000257.1:0-3572 GCA_044353065.1 Flavobacteriales bacterium
CTCTACGAGAGCCGCAGCTACGATCATGCTCGCACGCAAATCACCGGCGCTTTCTGGCTGACGTGCCATTGCATCCATTGCATGGCTACCGATAAGACCAACACCGATACCTGCACCGATTGCTGCAAGACCTGCACCAATACCCGCGTAACCTGCTGCTGAGGCCGCTTCCAAAAGAACTGTCAAGAATTCCATTTTATTTGTTTGTGTTTGAGTTTGCTAATTAATGATGTGCTTCTTCATGATGGTGTTCCTGTGTGGCATCGCCGAAGTACAGCGCGGCCAACAAAGTGAATACATATGCTTGAAGAAATGCTACCAAAAGTTCAATGAAAAACATGAAGACGATGAACAACGTGGAGAAGACTCCGACTCCATAACCTGCTACAACACTCTTCTCACCGAAGATGAAAATGAGCGACGTGAACGCGAGGATAATGATGTGACCCGCATTGATGTTCGCCGTCAATCGGATCATCAATACAGCAGGCTTAATAAAAATGCTCAAGAATTCAATCGGTACCAAGATGAACTTGATAGCGACCGGCACTCCAGGAGGCCATACGATGTGACCCCAGTAATGAGCGTTTCCGTTGATGGTGGTCAAAATGAAAACGAACGTCGCCAACACGAGTGTAATACTTAATGTACCTGTGATGTTGAAACCGCCCAAAAATGGAATCAGTCCAAGCATATTCGAAGCCCATATAAAAAAGAACGAAGTGAGCATGAAAGGTAAAAACTTCTGTGCTCTTTTCTTTCCCAATGCCGGTATCGCTACTTCATCCTTGATGAACAGAACGAAAGGCTCCAACATATTTTGCATGCCTTTCGGCGCTTGACCTTTGCGCTTCTCATACGCCTTGGCGACACGAGAAAACAGGAACAACACCAGTGAAAGCATGAGCAACATACCGAAGACAGACTTCGTGATGGAAAAATCCAACACCGGATGACCGTGAAACTCTTCGTGCTCTTCGATGTGCGCTTCTGCAGGCGCAGCTTGCGCGGCAGCAAGACTATCGACCGGAGCAGCAGTCGAGTCAACAACGTGGTGTTCTACTTCATGAACCTCAGCATGCTGAGCAGAATCTATTGTGAAGATTTTCTCATGATGTAACACATACGTATTTCCTGTAGATGCGCTGGTGTAGGACTTGGAGAACTCATGATGTTCATCCATGAACACTGAGCTCATGAAGAAATCAAAACCTTTTTCCGTCTTCACGATACAAGGCAAAGGCAAGGTAACATCACCAAAGAAATGAACCGAGTGCGCATCCGAAATGTGGTGCACAATCATCTCTCCCGCATTGAATTTTCCTTCTTCTTGGCCCCCTGAAGCATATGCACGCATGCCAAGCAATTGAAAACACAGCGTGGCCACTAGCGCCGTAATTCGGCTCAAAGCCTTGATTTTATTGGGGGTTTGTATCGTTAGCATCAGGAATAATCCTCAAAATTGCGCGGCAAAAGTATGCACATATTGGAGTAGTGCCAAGTATTGAACAGGAAATTTACGCACGAAAGCGAAAAAGCACGCTAGGCGTGCTTTTCAAGACTTGTTATAGGTTACAAGGTGAAAGTTGCAAGTTTGAAGCGGGCACAACCTTCAACTTTCAACCTGCAATCTCCAACTCAAAAACGATTCTATGCAAGCACACCGCGTGAAATCACAATCTTCTGTACCTCGCTGGTGCCCTCGTAGATTTGGGTAATCTTGGCATCACGCATCAAACGCTCTACGTGGTACTCCTTCACGTATCCATATCCACCGTGAATTTGAACAGCTTCAACAGTGTGCTTCATGGCAACCTGCGATGCATACAGTTTAGCAATAGCGCTCGCCTGATCGTAGTTCTGATGCTGATCCTTCAACCATGCAGCTTTGTAAACGAGCAAACGTGCTGCCTCAATTTCCGTAGCCATATCAGCCAGCTTAAATGCGATGGCCTGGTGTTGCGAAATTTCTTTACCGAATGCTTTACGCTCCTTGGAATATGCGAGCGCCAATTCATAAGCTCCTGCTGCAATACCCAGTGCCTGAGCAGCAATTCCGATGCGGCCGCCACTCAACGTCTTCATAGCGAACTTGAATCCGAAGCCATCCTCACCGATTCGGTTCTCTTTCGGAACTTTCACATCTTGGAACATCAGTGTGTGTGTATCGCTACCTCGGATACCCAATTTATTTTCTTTCGCCCCTATGATAAAGCCCGGCATACCGCGCTCCACGATCAAGCAGTTAATTCCTTTGTGTCCCTTCGCTGCATCGGTTTGCGCCATCACCAAGTAGGTGCTTGCACTGCTGCCATTGGTAATCCAGTTTTTTGTTCCATTGAGCAAGTAATGATCGCCCATATCGATAGCAGTCGTGCGCTGCGATGTTGCATCGCTTCCGGCTTCCGGCTCTGACAGGCAGAATGCCCCAATCTTTTCACCTTTCGCAAGCGGCACCAAATACTTCTGTTTTTGATCTTCCGAACCGAAAGCTTCAAGACCCCATGTCACCAGCGAGTTATTTACGCTCATGCACACTGAAGTGGATGCATCAATTTTGGAAATCTCTTCCATCGCCAACACATAGCTCAGCGTGTCCATACCGCTTCCACCGTATTCAGGACTTACCATCATTCCCATGAAGCCCAACTCACCGAGTTGCTTCACTTCCTCTGCCGGAAATTTTTGATGTTCGTCGCGTTCAATTACGCCCGCTTTCAAAACGTTTTGCGCAAACTCACGCGCTGCTTGTTGCACTGCTTTGTGCTCTTCTGATAATTCGAAATGCATTATTCGAGATTTTAGGCCGCGAAGGTAGTAACAAGTGTTACAGACAAGTTGAACACATATAAAATTCTGCTGATGGACGCGCTGCATCGCCTCGATATGGCTAAGCGGCCGTTTGGACACGCTGCAGCGCGTCCCTGACAACAGAGTAATCTCGCCTCATTCCCATTCGCCACTCGCCACTCGTCATTCGTCATTCGTCATTCGTCATTCGCCATTAAAAAAAACGCCGCCCCGGCCTGCTTAACGCAAACCGGGGCGGCAATAAAACAAACAAACTAACTACAACTACTTCTTCATGAAGCTGCGGGTTACACAGTCATTTCCGTTTACTACTTTCAACTGATACATGCCTTGTGACAAGTTATCGATTGAAATCGATGTTGTGGTTGAATACAAGTTTCCTGTTGATACCAATTCTCCAGTGATGCTGAAGATAGCATATTCAGCAGAACCTACCATAGAAGGCATGCTCAACGTGAGTTGCTCAGAAGCTGGATTTGGATATACGAGTGCTGCGTTCAAGCTTTGCTCTGTCACGTTAGATGCAGGAACAAGCACTGCATCGATTACGTGAACTACACCGTTATCAGCGATGATGTCGGCTACGATGACCTGTGCGTTGTTGATGAATACACCGTTAGCGTTGATGGTCACAGTTACATCCTGACCGTTCAACGTAGCGATCACCTGACCGTCAGACAAATCAGTTGAAAGAGCTGATGCACCTACTACGTGGTACAACAAAATCTGAGTCAAAAGACCGGTTGGGTCTGCAAGCAAAG
>JBILCQ010000258.1:0-3548 GCA_044353065.1 Flavobacteriales bacterium
AAGACCATTCGACATCACCCACGTTTCGTTGTCGATGGCATTCGGTTTTGAAATCCAGCAGCGTATCAAAAGGAGAATCATCACACCCATACCATAAATACCTGTTTCCGACATCAAACGGAGCAACATGGAGTTGGCATCCATTTTATTAAAGTCGATCTGAACGGCTCCTTCTTCTTGGGTCAAAGTGTACTTATCAAATGCAGTCGGGTGTCCTCCCAAACCGGTTCCGAAAATCGGATGTTTCTTGAAGTTCTCCCAGGCGACGTGAGAGTTGTTATACAATACGAAGCTACTACCGTGAATGTCGTAGTCGTAGATGTTGTCGGTCGTATAGATCTCAATGGTTCCGTCCCAGCGGTCTCTGAACTCAGGTACGTTTTTATAGGAGTAATCAATTGTCACAGCCAGCAACGGGAGGTAAATGAGTGAGTAGCGAATCGTTCCAAGGTTAATCAGAAGCAGAATGATGGTGAAGAAAATCGCAAGGATACCAAGACTTGAGAAGCTCAAGGGATACACGATTGCAATTACAATGCTTTGAAATTTTGAGATAAACACTGTCTGTCTTTGAAAGAGATTGTAGACAGCCGTGAAAAAAGCAGGAGATATGGTGGCAGCATAATAGGCGGGTTCTGAAAACACCGAACTCATTCGCACCCCAAAACCACCATAGCTTGGATTCCATTTGTTGAATATCCAAAGAAAATTATAGCCAGGTTTAAATCCGATTGGATAAGAGACCAACTGCACGATTCCGATAATCGTGACCACGTAGGCCGAGATGAGATAGAGTCTGAATAGCTCTTTCAAATCAAAATCATAACTCTGCACCACGTAGTGATAGAACAGGCATGATGCGAAAAATCCGATGAAGATTTTGAAGAACTGTTGGAAGTTGTTGTCGCCTGTCAAACAGTAAATAATCCCCGAAAACAACAAAGGAAGAAACACAAGTACGGGCCACTTCGGAATACCAAACTTGGCAAAAAAGAAGGGCATGTACAAAATGAAAATCAGGTATGCCAGATAAAACTCAAACGGCACCTTGAAGAACACGTAAGAGAACGCGTACAAGCTGGCGAAGATGAGAAATATGGAAAATTTCCTGAACATAGTTAATCACGAGCGTCGTCGCCACTGATTACGGTGGTGAAGGTACGCTTCTTTCGGATAAAAGGATATTCAAGGAAATGATAGCTCAGGGCCGATACACCCAATGTCAATGGAATAGAAAACACATAGAGAAGGGCGCTATGCCATCCTTCAAGACGCAACGGGAAGTCGATGAAATAGTCGAGTACATGAAACACAAATGCGATGCATATGAGATGATACATGTAAATGCCATAGGATATTTTCCCCAAATAGTTGAGAATAGGTCCTTGCAATCGATACATACAATCGGGGTTGGTCGCAACGTTTAGAATGATAATTAGAAAAGGCACGCTGAAAAGCAGATAGAGCGCGGAGTATAGTTTTACGGGAGTGAGCAACACAATGGCAGGAATGGCAATGAGGGCAAGCCATTGAACCGATTTGTGGTAAAGCACTTGGAGAATTCGTTCTCGGCGATAAAAGACCCATCCGGCGCCTATTCCGCCGATGGCCATGGCTTCGAATTTCAGTGAGCCCACAAAACGCTTGAACGTTTCAACAGGCGAGAATATCATGAGATCCGGATCGGGAGGCGGTCCGGGAAACATCACCCGAATAACCAACAGCGAAATGAGCTTGAATGCCAGCACTCCAATGAGAAAGGTCCACAGCGTGCGCATAGGCTTTTTGCTAAACTTGAGTAGCAATGGCCAAAGCAAGTAGAATTGCTCTTCAACCCCAATGCTCCACAAGTGCCCGAGATTCGGCACAGCTTCCATGACAAAAGCGAAGCTCAAGTTGGGTAGCAGGAAAACGTACGAGATAAGATTAAGCCAATAGTGCTTGAAGAATTCATCTTCCTGCGAAATGACTTCGAACCAGGGGATGTTGTGGAGAACCAAAAAACCGAGAATCACCAGGAAATAATAAAGTGGCCAAATGCGCAGAATACGGCGCATATAGAATTTCTTAACCTCCACGGTGTTGCTGACTCTTTTTTCCTCGAGTAATAAATACGTAATGAGAAATCCGCTGAGCACAAAGAAGAAAATAACGCCTATGTAACCACCGAAGGTCACAAAAGGACTGATCCAGTGAATAGGTTGTGGCGGACCTTCACGCAACATCGAAGAGAGTGCATTGCCTTGAATCCACGTGTCGATTTTCAACCAGAATCGATCACCGTGCAGCATGACCTTTTTTGTGAACTCGACGTGCGTTATCATCACGGCCATAGCGGCAAAAAAACGCAACGCATTGAGTCCGGGAAAATAGGTCTTGGTCATAGAATGATGCGAATTTAATGGCCACGGCAGAACTTCCCAATCGCCTCTGCCGTTTGCTTAGAAATGTTCTCCCAGGTAAACATAGTAATTCGCTTCAGTGAAGCTTTTTGTTTAATCTGAATTTCTTCCGGTGTCGATTCAATAATGGATTGAAGAGCATCGGCAAGTTGATGGACGTTGCCGGGTTCTACCAACCATCCGTTTTCTTGGTCAACCACCGATTCAATAGCGCCGACAGGTGTTGTTAGAATCGCTAGTCCTCTCGCCATTGCTTCCATGATTACATTGGGCATGCCTTCCGAATGTGAGGGCGTGACCAAGACCTGGCATTGATCGAGAATTTCCCTAATCTTATTCGCTTCGCGCAATGCTCCATAGTATTTCACACTCGGGAGTTTTAATTGAGCATTGGTTGGTATGGGGCCGATAAAGTGAAATTGAAATCGCATATCGGGAAGCATGGCTATTGCTTTATGTAATTCCTCAATTCCTTTTCGTCGCTCGTTTCGGCCAATGAAACAGAAGTGAACTTTGTCTGTTGCTTTTGCTGGGTCTGAGTTAGTGATCCATGTGGGGTCAATGCCTGTAGGTATCTCGATGATGTTTTTTCGAAGCACTCCTATCGATTCTATCAGTGAAGTAATTTTTCCACCATAGGAAAAGACTGCATCAGCGTTCAGATTGTTCCATCTCACAGGAGCTGAAAGCAGTTTGTTTTCAAGGCGCATGCGCAAACCAACAGGTGGCTGAAACATTTCGTAACCATGAAACTTCACACCAACAGGGGGCATATTGACACCGCGTTTTTTCTGTTCCATGAAATACCAAGCTGTAAAGCCCTTGGCGTAGATGAAATCGAACTCTTTCAAACGCGACTCAATGCGTTTGTAAATCATACGCGAGAAAATATATGACTCTTTTAAGTAATGTCCGGGATACCACGAGGGGGCGGGAAAGCGAAGGCAAATGGATTCCAGATTTTTCATGGCTTCCTCGCCGAAAAGGGAATGCAACTCTTCTCTTTCTGGGAGCTTGTTTTTTCCGGTTACGCAATGAAAAAGGGTGACCTTATGTCCTTGTATGGCCAGCTGACGAGCGAGGTTGTAGCTGTGCTTCTGCATGCCTCCGATTACAAAGGGAGTGATGCCATCCGTTATGATTAGA
>JBILCQ010000338.1:0-3547 GCA_044353065.1 Flavobacteriales bacterium
TGAAGTTGCGATGTTCAACAATACTTCTTGCGATTGGGATATTATCATTTCAGAAACCACTTTACCAACAATTTCTGCACCTGGTGCCAATGCAACTATAGAATGCCCTGCAATTCCTGAGTTCACAGCACCAACAGCTGAAGATGTTTGTGGTGAAGCAGAAGTGGTAGTCGTTTCTGACATCACTACTCAAGGTGCTTGCGCAGGAACCTACAGCCGCACTGTTACATGGAAAGCTGTCGACAATTTCGGCAACGAATCTTCAACCGTTTCACAAACCATCACGGTTGATGACAACACAGCTCCAACAGTTAACTACAACATTCAAGTGATTCGTCCTTGCAACGACGCAGATGGTATTTATGCAACAGCGATTGACAATTGTGATTCAGATGTTCAAATTGAAATTCTGAACGAAATCAATGCCAGTGGTGGTTGCGCCGGAAGCATCGTTCGCACCTATGCAGCGACAGACGATTGCGGTAACACCAGGGAGTTCATGCAGTTCATTACACTGGTTGATGATATCGCCCCGATTGCCGCTAGCCAACCAGAAGATTTGGTAATTGAATGTGGCAACGAGATTCCAAGCTATAATCCTTCCTGGACAGATAACTGCACCGAAGATTTGATTATCACCTTCGACACACAGACTTCAGTGGTTGATTGTGTTACAATCATTGAGGAGACGTATACCGCTGTGGATGGTTGCGACAATACTTCAACTGTTACCCGCAGAATTGAAATTGTTGACACCACCAATCCATCGTTCGTTAACTTCCCTGAGAATCTCTCTCTTGACTGCAGCGCTGAAATTCCTGCAGCAACTGAAGTTATGGCAATTGACGTTTGCGACAATAGCGTAACAGTTGTTTTGAACGAAGTAATTGTCCCTGGCGCATGCAGTAATTCTTATATAATCGAACGCATATACAGTGGAACTGACGACTGTGGTAATATGGTTGTTCAAACACAGACAATCACGATTACAGATGAGACTGCGCCTGTATTCAGTGCTTCAACCAGTGAATTCACTTATGAGTGCAACACAGATATACCGGTTGTAACTCCAGCCGTTAACGACAACTGCAGCGAAGTAAACCTGACTTACTCCGATTCGGAAGTAGTGGGTAACTCTTGCTCCAGCACGTTCAACCGTGTTTGGACAGCCACCGACGAATGCGGTAACACTTCGAATCTGACTCAAATAATTACTATTGCAGATAGTGCAGCCCCTGTAATCGCTGGCGCATTTGAAATTAACCGTCCATGCGATGACTACGCCGGCAACTATGTTGAGGTAACTGAAAATTGTAATGATTATACCATCAGCTACACTGAAGATTTCGCTTCAGGCTCATGCGTTGGCATACTGATTCGCACATACACAGCAACCGATGCGTGCGGAAATGTTTCTGCCGAGTTCGTGCAAGTCATCAACCTGATTGATGATATTGCCCCTGAGGCTTCATTTACCCCAAGTATCACCGTAGAATGTGGAACAGAGTATACGGTTTCACCTGCTGTTTTCATCGATAACTGCGATTCAGAACTCGATGTAGTTTCTAATTTCACCACTGAAACGGCTGAATGCACAACGATTGAAACCTATACCTGGACGGCTACTGACCAATGCGGTAATACAACTACTGCAACTACTGTTATCACAATTGTAGACTCAACCAATCCTTACTTCGTTGATTTCCCTGCGAATCTTTTCTTGGAATGCAGCGATGAAATTCCTGCTGCCGGCGGAGTTGTAGCGATGGATCTTTGCGATAGTGATGTAACGGTTATTTCTGCTGATGTCGTTATTCCCGGTTCATGTAGTGGATCCTATGTCATTGAGCGTGTGTATCGTGGTTTTGACGATTGTGGTAATCAGGTTGTTGAAACCCAGACAATCACTGTTACTGATCAAACCGCTCCTGTATTCGAAGAGTCTGCGACAGAATTTACCTACGAGTGCAACACTGAAATACCGGTTATTACTCCAACAGCAAATGACAACTGCAGCGAAGTGAGCTTGACTTACTCTGACTCAGAAGTGGTTGGCAATACATGCTCTAGCACGTTCAGCCGTATTTGGACAGCGACAGATGAGTGTGGTAATGCTTCTTATTTGACTCAGGTTATCAGTATTGTAGATACTACCGCTCCTGTGATTACAGGCGATTTGTCGATTGATCGTCCATGTGATGACTATGCAGGAAACTATATTGAGGTGATTGATAACTGCAGCGAATTCAATGTTAGCTACACAGAAAATGCGGCTTCAGGTTCATGCGCTGGAATCATCATCCGCACTTACACAGCAACTGATGCTTGTGGTAATATTTCTGCTGAGTTTGAGCAGGTAATTAATCTCATCGATGCTGTTTCTCCAACAGTAACCTCTGTTGCTGAGAGTATGACTGTCGAGTGTGGTTCAGAATACATGGTAGCTCCTGCTGCCTTCGCAGACAACTGTGATGCAGAATTGGATGTAGTTTCTGATTTCTCTTCAGAAACTGACGGTTGCACTACGATCGAAACTTATACTTGGACCGCGACAGATCATTGTGGTAATTCAACAACAGCCACTACAGTAGTTACCATTGTTGATACAACGAATCCTTATTTCGTTTCACTTCCTGAAAGTATTACGCTAAACTGTGATCAGGAAATCCCTGGTTTTGGAGAGTATACAGCAGCAGACAATTGTGATAATGAAGTTGATGTTGCCGTTGCGGAGGAGATACTTCCCGGTGCTTGTCCACAGAGCTACACAATAGCACGCACATACAGAGGATTTGATAATTGCGGCAATTCGGTTGTAGAAACGGTATACATCTATATATTGGATGAAGTTTCTCCAACATTTGGCGAACAGTCAGATTCGTACACATACAATTGCGGTGAAGTGATTCCGGTAATAGAGCCAATCGCTAATGATAACTGCGGTGAAGTTTCCTTGTCTTACATTGATTCTGAGTCAATCGGTAATTCATGTGCTACGTATTTCAATCGTGTGTGGACTGCAAGCGATGAGTGCGGAAATTCATCTACGTTTATCCAAACAATAAACATCATCGATACTACAGCACCGGTAATTGAGGCCGATGTTCAAATTACTCGTCCATGCGATGACTACCTCGGAGTGTATGCAACAGCATTTGATAATTGCTCAGCGACTGTAGCGGTTGTTTCAGTGGTTGAGGATTTAATGTCGAGCGGTGGTTGCCAAGGAACAGTTGTGAGAACCTATGGTGCTTTCGACGACTGCGGTAACTACAGCGAGTTCACTCAGTTTATCACGCTAACAGACGCAGTTGCTCCGGTATGTTCGAACACTCCGGAGAATGTGGTTGTTGAGTGTGGTCAAGCTACTCCGGAATACGTGCCAAGTTGGGTTGACAATTGTGATGATGAATTGACTTTGACCGAAGAATCATCTACTGAAGTTGTGGATTGCACTACAGTCATCACAACTGTATATACTGCAGTTGATAACTGTGAAAACAGCAGCAGTGTGACTCGCGTTGAAACCATTGTTGATACAACAGCA
>JBILCQ010000259.1:0-3530 GCA_044353065.1 Flavobacteriales bacterium
CTCTACCCACTGGTTCATGCTCTCACAAGCCGCATTAATTTCCTTTTGAAGTTCCTGAGCTTCTGCATTAGCAGGAACATCCACACCATCTTCCCACATATCAATGATGCGTGCTGCTTTCTGTTTCAGATCGGCACTGCGAAGCATCATCTGCTCCGGTATATCAATCATTCCAATGCCCTTTTTCCAAAGCTCCGGAAACTCCGCATGATACAAATCGACCTGATAACTTGCCTCCAGGATGTGAGCCGGACCTTCACTCGTTCCTTCACCATAACTGGTAGTTACTTCCCACGGCACCGGAATAAGCACGATATCGCACTCCTCGTTGGTGAACGGTAAACCATAGATATTGGCGTCTTTCAGGCCCGCAGTGTTGGGGTTAAACGCTGCAATTTTCTCCATTTTATTCATGGGCGCGAAGATAGCAACCGAAACAGCCCATGGAGTGGTTTGCCCTCCGGCAAAAGAGAATCGATTTTTTTATGCGAATTCTTGCATCGTTCAATACTGTAACTATATTTGCACCCGCTTAGAAAAACGGAATGGCCCGTTCGTCTAGGGGTTAGGACATCAGATTTTCATTCTGGTAACAGGGGTTCGATTCCCCTACGGGCTACAAGAAAGCCGCTCCATTTGGGGCGGCTTTTTTCATGTTCATAGGTTTAATACTCCTCACTCAAATTGACGCTTTTTGCCAATCCTATGAATGCTCATCGCATAATCTGATTTAGGAATTCTGAGTGAATTACGGGCGACTTTTTTTTTCAACACACCTCCTATCCGTTCACTTTTCCACATGTTCATTTTTTCAGATAGGATTTTTCTACAGATAAGCGTCCGTCCAATTACGTTCGCCTTATGCTAAACAAAAAACTAGAACTCTTCAAATACTTCACGCTCGCCGATGAACGCAACGACATTCACACCTCTGCTTGCGCCATGATGCGCGATTTCATGGAGCAGATGGATGTCGACAACATCAAACTCATGCTCTCCGACATTGAGTCAATTTCTGATTTTGATACGGAAACGTTCATCGATAAACTTCAAAAGGCCTTTCTCTTCATGCGCATGGCAGGGAATGATTGTTTGCAATCTGCCGAAGGTCGCTGCAATCGATGTCATCCGGGTGTGGCTTCATTCACCTTCAAAGGGGTGAATGTTCCATGGCATATCAGTTTTCTGTTTCATGTTAAGGAAGACAAGGTGGTTGATATCCATGAATGCTTCGGAATGTGGTCCGTATTTCCGGAACTGGAAGGCGATTTCCTACTTCTCTTGGAAGAATCTGAATGCTGCATCGAGGATTCCGACGGCACGATGGATGATCCTCCGTTTTGAATGAGGCCATTCCTAAGAAGGAATTGATAATTACGACAGACTTGGACTAAATAGAAATTTATTGGGACTCACCAATTGAGTCTTTACAGCGTACATCACAATCGCTGCAGTGTTATTTACACCCAACTTTTGAAGGATATTCTTGCGATGCGTATTGACCGTGTGTGGCGATAGGAAAAGCTTTTCGGCAATTTCCACATTGGTATATCCTTCCGCAATCAACGTGATAATCTCCAGCTCGCGCTCCGTGATGGAAACCGCTTCGCAATTGAACTCGGTGAGCTCGAGGTCGTTCACGTCAATCGACTCCTTTCGTATGGTATTGAGAATCTGTCCGCAGAAAAAACGACCACCTGCAGCTGTCTCACGCACGCTATCCACAATCTCGTGAACGTCGCAATCCTTCTTGATGTAGCTTACAATCCCTGCTCGCAATGCGTTCACGATTGTAATTCCCGACTGCTCGCCGGTAATAGCCACAAATCGCACATGCTTGTTGTGCTTTTGAATGGCGGGCACCACATCGATGCTGAAGTTTTGTGCGGCAAAATCGATTAGCACAACATCGGGATGAAAACCCTTCACCATCTCTCTTAACTGAGTGTCGGAAGAAGCTTCGCCGAGTATCTCAATGTCGGAATACTGGCTCAACACGGCGTTGAGACCTGCACGAATTAAGAGATTACTGTCGGCTATGATGAGTTTCATTCAGCGACAAATATCTTATTAAAATCGATTCTAAATAATAAACACTTCGGAAGTTTTTCACATTACATGCGGTCGGGCATACTAATCCCCAACAAACGCATCGCTTCTCGAATTACCTCTCCTGTTTTGTGCGTTAGTGCCAAGCGGAAATGACGAGCATCGTCGTTCACTTCGCGCACAATCTGATGATCCTGATAAAACGTATTGTAGAGCTTAGCGAGGTCGTAGGAATAATGGGCAATGTCGGCCGGGTTGTAGGTCGTTGCCGCCGTTTGGAGCACCGAAGGCCATTCGTAAATCTTGGCCACTACATCCAGTTCTGCTTCACTCATCGCATGTCCGGTGAACAGTACGTTGGATGCATCAAAGCCCGGATGAGCATCGGCATAACGACGAAGAATAGCACACGTCCTCACGTAGGTATACTGAACCGAAGGACCTGTGTTTCCATTGAAGTCGATACTTTCCTTCGGATTGAACAGCATGTTTTTCTTTGGGTCGACACGTAATAAGAAGTACTTCAGCGCAGCCATGCCTATCGTGTGATAGAGCTCTTGCTTTTCATCCTCCGGAAGGCCTTCCAGCTTTCCTTGCTCAGCAGAAACTTCGTGAGCCACGTTGGCCATTTCCGCCATTAAATCGTCGGCATCGACCACGGTGCCCTCGCGCGATTTCATTTTGCCCTCGGGCAGTTCGACCATGCCATAGCTGAGGTGATAGCACTTATCTGCCTTTTCAAAGCCAAGCTTTTTCAATATCTTGAAGAGCACTTTGAAGTGATACTCTTGCTCATTGCCCACCGTGTAAATCTGATAGTCCAAATCGGGGAAATCGCGAAAGCGCAGAATAGCCGTGCCAATGTCTTGAGTGATATACATGGCTGTTCCATCCTTACGCAATAATGCCTTCTGATCCAATCCTTCGTCTGTTAAGTCGATCCAAATTGAACCATCTTCTTTCTTGAAAAAAGCTCCGGATGCAACACCCTTCTCTACTTCCTCTTTACCGTTGATGTAGGTGTTACTCTCATAATAGAGTTTATCAAAATCGACACCCATGGCCTTGTACGTCGACGCAAAACCTTCATATACCCATCCATTCATTGTCTTCCACAGGGAAATCGTTTGTTCATCGCGTGCTTCCCACAATCGAAGCATCTCTTGCGCCTGCTGCATGATGGCGGTTTGCTGAGCTGCTTGTTCTTCCGCCATGCCCGCATCCATAAGCTCTTTCATTTGCGCCTTGTGCGCTTTGTCAAATTCAACGTAATACTTTCCTACAAGCTTATCGCCTTTCAATCCCGCAGATTCAGGTGTTTCACCATTGCCGAAATTCTTCCATGCAACCATGCTTTTGCAAATGTGAATACCGCGGTCGTTGATGATTTGCACTTTCGTTACTCGATGCCCGACCGCCTTTAAAATTTCGCTTACCGAATAACCCAGGAAATTATTGCGCAAGTGGCCAAGGTGTAAGGG
>JBILCQ010000043.1:0-11996 GCA_044353065.1 Flavobacteriales bacterium
GAGCGAGAATTTGAAACGGGTCGACGCCTTGGTGAATCAGATGGGCAATGCGGTAAGTAAGCACGCGCGTTTTACCGGATCCCGCGCCTGCAATTACCATGAGTGGGCCGTTGATATGAGCGGCGGCAGCGCGTTGCGCCTCGTTGAGTTCAGATAAGAAATTTGTTTCGGTATTCACCTCGCGAAGGTATATCCGACGCATGTCAAAAAGGATGGCAGAATATGAACAACCGTGGGTAGGATTATGGGATTATAGGATTGTAGGATTATAGGATTGTAGGATTATAGGGATGGCCTAACCTTCAACCTTCAACCTTCAACTTTCAACTTTCAACTAAAGTTCGGAACCGCATACGCCTTGACCAGCTTTTCATCGATGGTTTTTCCGGATAGAATGACCAGGCGTTCCATTACATTTCTGAATTCACGAACGTTACCCGTCCACTTCAATTCTTGTAATGCTTTTAGAGCTCCAGGAGTTATTTCCTTAACTGGTTGACCGTAGTCTTCAGCAATAAGATTCAGGAAGTGATCTGCTAATAGCGGAATATCATCCTTTCGCTCGCTGAGGGATGGAACCCGAATGACAATTACGGAAAGGCGATGAAACAAGTCCTCTCGAAAATTGCCGGCTTCAATTTCTTTGCGGAGATCTTTGTTGGTTGCGGCAAACACACGCACGTTTACTTTGAAATCTTTGTCGCCACCCACGCGTGTGATTTTGCTTTCTTGCAGGGCGCGAAGCACTTTCGCTTGCGCTGCCGGCGACATATCTCCGATTTCGTCTAGAAAGAGAGTGCCGCCTTCAGCCAATTCAAATTTCCCGAATCGCGTTTTTATAGCAGATGTAAACGCTCCTTTCTCATGACCGAATAATTCGCTTTCGATGAGTTCGGAAGGAATGGCTGCGCAATTCACCTCTATGAACGGACCTGAGGCGCGTTCACTTTTGTCGTGCAGTTGTCGCGCAACGAGTTCCTTTCCCGACCCGTTGCCACCGGTTATCAGCACGCGTGCTTCGGTTGGCGCAACTGTATCAATCAGCTTCTTGATTTCTTCGATGGCATTGCTTTTACCTACAATCTGGAATGCCGGTGCCTTAGCGATTTTTTTTCGAAGACTTTTCGTTTCTTTTTGAAGTGAAACCTGATTGCAGGCATTGCGCACGGTGACCAATATGCGATTGAGGTCGAGTGGCTTTTGAATGAAATCGTAAGCCCCTTTTTTCAGTGTATCAACGGCCGTTTCAATATTGCCATGACCTGTGATGATTACAACCGGAGTTTCAACGCCCTTTTCTTTTAGTTTGCTCAGCACTTCAACGCCATCCATGCGGGGCATTTTCACGTCACAAAAAATCAAATCGAAAGTGTCTTTGTCTACCAGCTTGAGGGCAGTTGGACCATCTTCCGCTTCGGTCACTTCAAACGATTCGTATTCGAGTATTTCTTTTAATGCTTTGCGAATAGCTTGCTCGTCATCGATGATTAAGATTTTTCCCATGCGAAAAATTACGATTTGTTTTTGAAGAGGAATACAGAGTTAAGAGACAGTATAGCCACCGACATTACGACGATGAAGCTAACGTTTGGTGAATAGGGTGGGCACTTGAACGTGAGTAAAATGATACAAATCGAAAAGCCGTAAAGGACAAAGCAGGTTTGGCGATGGCTTAAACCGAGTGCCAGTAATTTGTGATGTATGTGATTCTTATCGGCCGAAAATGGTGAGCGGCCTCTCAATACTCGAAGAATAAAAACTCGCAACGTGTCAATGAGAGGGTAAGCAAGAATGGCCATAGCGAGTACCGGCTTTGGCACAGGTTCCATGTTGATGAGCATTCGGCTCACCGGAAATTCAATCAACTTGACGGCTAAAACGAACAACACAATGCCAATGATGAGCGAGCCGGAGTCGCCCATGAAAAGTTTGGCCGGTTGAAAATTGTAAACCAAAAATCCGAGCAATGCCCCTGCAAGTCCTATAGCAAGCAGCGAAAGTGGTTGGTCGCCGGTTTTGTAAAACCAGTAAGAAAAGGCAATGCTCGCAATGAATGCGAAGCCTGCGGCGAGTCCGTCGACACCATCGATGAGATTGATAGCGTTCACAATGACGATGTAAACGAATAAGGAAAGCGATATACTCAACCAGTAGGGCAGAGCACTAACTCCGAAGAGTCCCCAAAATTGGGTGATGCGTATATCGGCAAGATAGACGAGTATAAAACCAACAAGCATGTGCACCAGCAACTTCTTGGCAGGTGAAACTCCAATGATGTCGTCTTTTAGTCCGAGGAAGAACAAAATGAACATGCATGCCACAAGATACTTGAACTCATTGAGCGCTTCGATGGGGAAATAGTTGTTGCCGAATATCCATCCTTCCTTCGAAGGAAACCACAAGCAGTAACCAATGATAGTACCTGCGAAAATCATAATGCCTCCGATAGTTGGCACCGATCTGCGATGCAGTTTGCGCGCATCACCCGGCTCATCGACCAGGTGCTTCAGCTTGGCTACTTTGATAAGAGAAGGCGTAGCGATAAGTACCAATAAGAAGGCAGTACTGAATGATCCGATTAGCTCTCGTAATATCTCTGACACGTCGGTGATGGATTTGGTATTCGGCAAGTGCGAAAATAGGCAATTGCTTTTTTTCGCAGGGATCAGAAATCGGAGTAGTGATTCAAAATGTTCGACTTCAAACCCACCCAAATGTAGCGGGTTTCTGAATTAAACAGGGGTTGTGTGACTTGTGAAATGTTTTCCTGTCGCCAGGTTATGCCCATGGTAAGGGCAGTGCAAGTTACTGGTTGAACTATCCACGATAGCGATGCCGTTGCCTGATACAAATCGCGCGTGCCCCAAGCCACGAGCGGCAGTATTTCGGTGTTTGGGTCGGAAGTGTAATCGCTGTCGGGGCCTGTGCTTTGAGTGATTCGGTTCACGCGCACTTCTGACATCCAACGCTGTTTGCGGTAATTGATAATGACTACCTGTTCATCCAATGCCCCTCCTGCTGGATGTCCCAACGGCTGATTGGCGTGTGAAATAGATTGCAGTTCATGCTGACTTGCGTACATGTAATCAGCGGTGCGATTGTATTCCAATTGAGCATGCAGTCCCGGAGTAGCGAGATCATAAACCTGCATACCGGCTTGCCATCCGATGCGGCCCGTTGACCAATCGTCGATGGCAAGTTGTCCGTAGAGCTTTATTTTTTTTCCGGGTGAAAAACGAAGGTTCACTCCGAGCATGCTATTGTCTTGCTTATCGAGCCCGCTAGCAGCGCTATGAAGCCCAAGTATAGGCAAGGCAGCCATTATCGAAGGTGGGTGTGTGCCTGTGCTGTCGAACCGATCCCAAATCGTGCTTTCGAAAATTCCGATTTCAAGGTTCGGATGTGGAATGATGCTGAGGTAATGAACGCTGGCCGACTTAGGTTTGAAGAGCGCCTCTGGAACTTCGCCTTTCGGCAAACGGTCGAGCGTTCGGAGCTCTGCGTACATCGTGCTGTAGCGAATTTTTCCTTGCCAAAGTTCAATACCGGCTTTGGCGAACGGATACACAAACGAGGCATCACTCCACAGAATAGATCGATAACCATGTCCGTAGAATTGACGTCCCTGCCCGATTTGCAGCGTGATGGTTCGATGAGGTGCGAAGGTGAGTAAGCTCGTCGCCATCGCGAAATCATATCCGTTTTTCCCAAAAACTTTCGTGCGGCCAAAGGAAGGATAGACCCCTGTTGCATTGTGCATGCGCTGCAAATAGTCGGGAGCAGTTGTTTGTGTTTCGAAAAAAGCACTTTGAAAACTAAACTTCGTTCCGATGCTTCCCAGGAGCTGAATGCCGCGCTGGTTGAATAGGAGGTTCGCCGATTGAACTCCTCCGGTATCGGCAAGGTCGCGTCCGACAGTTATGTCGAATAGCGGATCTACCATAATGCGGTAATCATCTCCTCGGATATCGACCAAGTGGTCGCGAAATAGTTTCGCGCCCATTTTTTTATAATCTCTTTTGTGATTGATCCACGTAAAATCGGATCTTCCAATTGTTTGTTGGATGATGCCCGGTTTCTCTGCCAAGTGAATTTCACTGCTATCGTTTCCAAGTGCTATGCGCTCACATTCGAGGTTCCACAAGCGATTGAGTGGAATGCTTTCCTGCTGCGCGAAGGATTTTAGTTCTGCCAACAGGAGACAGAATGCACAGACCAGTATGATTACAACGCGGCTCATTTTGCGCGCAGCTCCGTCAGTTCCTTCGTTTTGAAATCTTCATAAACGGAAGTGATTCCGGAGTGAAGCGAGATGCGATGCTTCCAACCCGAAGCTTGGATGCGCGACACATCCATCAGTTTGCGTGGCGTGCCGTCGGGCTTCTCGGTATTCCAACGAATGTTTCCTTCGAAACCGATGATTTCTCTCACCATTTCGGCCAGTGCTTTAATGGAAAGGTCTTCGCCCGTTCCGATGTTCACGAATAGTTTTTCGTTGTAATGCAGCATGAGGTGCATGCATGCTTCTGCTAAATCATCGACGTGCAGAAACTCGCGCAGTGGAGAGCCGGTGCCCCAAACTTCCACCTCGCTGTCGCCATTCATTTTGGCCGTATGAAACTTGCGAATGAGCGCCGGCAGCACGTGTGAGTTGTGTAGATCGTAGTTGTCGTTTGGACCATACAGATTGGTGGGCATGGCCGAAATGAAGTTGCAACCATATTGATCTCGATAGGCTTCGCACAGTTTGATGCCTGCGATTTTCGCAATCGCGTAGGGCTCGTTCGTTGGCTCCAGAAAACCGGCTAACAAACTCTCTTCTTTCAGCGGTTGCTCGGCCATTTTCGGATAGATGCATGATGAACCTAAGAAGAGAAGCTTCTTGCAATGGTTGCGATACGCTGCATCAATGATGTTGGCCTCGATCATCAGGTTGTCGTACAGGAATTCTGCGCGATACACATTATTGGCATGAATGCCTCCAACTTTCGCAGCGGCGAGAAACACATATTCCGGTTTTGTTGTTTCGAAAAAGGATTGAACTGCTTGCTGGTTGCGCAGGTCAAGTTCTGCTGACGTGCGGGTGATTATGTGCGAGTATCCTTGTTGTTCGAGCTGTCGCACGATGGCGCTTCCCACCATACCGCGATGTCCTGCCACATAAATGCGTGCATTTTTTTCCATAGCTGCGAATGTAAAAGAGAAATCGTGATTACTACTCACGCACATCGAGTGCATCGCGCAAGCCATTGCCCACCATCATGAATGCGAGTACCAGCAGCATAATCATGAAGCCCGGAACGATGGCTAGGTAGGCCAAATCGGTGGTGATGTAGGCGTAATGCTCGCGAATCATATTACCCCAGCTGGGAGTTGGTATTTGCGCACCAAGGCCTAAAAAGCTGAGGCCAGCTTCAATAAGAATAGCCGAAGCAAAGTTGGCTGCCGATATTACAATGATAGGTGAAAGAATGTTGGGCAACACATGATTGAACATGATGCGCAACTCTGAAAACCCCAATGCGCGAGCCGCTTCGATGTATTCTTTCTCGCGAATGCCGAGCACTTGGCCTCGCGCTATGCGCGCCACTTCTACCCACATCGTAAGACCTACGGCTAGAAAGACTTTCCAGAAGCCGGTGCCGAATGCAAAGGTGATAGCCATTACCAAAATGAGCGTTGGAACCGCCCAGATAACATTCGTGAACCACATGATAAGTTGATCCACCCAGCCGCGGTAGTAGCCGGCTATTAGTCCCAGAGTGAGTCCAACCAGAAGCGAAATGATGACAGCGATACTTCCGACAGCCAACGAAATGAGAGCCCCTGCCATGAGTCGTGAAAGCAAGTCGCGGCCATATTTATCGGTACCCAGTTGAAAGGTTCGCGTGAAGGAATAGCCGCCGCTTTCATGAGCCATGAGCTCGTTTTTTGAAATGAGCACTCCTTTTGAGTTCATATCCCCTTTCATCCAATACGTGAGAGAATCGCCTGATTCAGCGATGCTATCAACGGCGATAGACGTGTAATTTTTCGGTTTGCCTCCGTTCTTCCATTCTGTCCAAAAACGGACCTCAGGGGTGTTGTTGTTGATGCGAATTTCTTGAATGGAAGTGCCGGGTTTCAAGCGACTCAACACGAGCGACTGGTCGTTGGCATCGACGGTTGAGTCGGGGCGAATGAAAGGGCCCAGCAGTGAAACCAAAGCGACCAGAATAATAAACACCAGCCCGGCCAAAGCAGGCGGATTCGATCGAAATCGTTTCCATGCGATTTGCGCCGGAGATCGATGTGCTAGCGGTTGTTGGTTGTTCGTCCCTTCCACGATGGTTTTACAAATTGGCTCATCAACGGGAACAAAGTTGCATAGAAGGGATAGAGAAAAATAAGTACGACATAAAATCTCTTCAGCTGTTTTATGCACAGCCATTTTCCGACTCGCATAATGAGCCAGCCGTCGAGTATGATTTTGATAGCTGCTATGAAAGCAAAAGCAGTAACCGAAAACCACCCCAATAATGCCGTAATGGCTGCTATCAGAAAAATTCCATTGGCCAGAAACGCCAGCCATGCTGTTCTCTGCAACCACCGATCTCGAATGAATCCGGCCTTTCCCATCCAACGCAGACGCTGAGCTGCGAATTCCGTCCAGCTGGATTTTGGCGTGGTCGAAATACGCACTTGGGGATCGTGCACCCAAGCAATCTTACCGAAAGGTTTAAGCGCATTGAGCAGAAACACATCATCGCCGCTGGTGATGTGCATATCCGTGCGGCTGCCGCGCACTCGGTCGTATGCTTCTTTTCGAAAACACAAATTGCCGCCGTTACACAAAATCGGTTTGTTTGCGAGAGCCATTCCTCCTGTTATGGCCATGACGCTCGCGAATTCCACTTCCTGCAAATGCCCGATGAAATTTCTGCCCGGGCCAATGTGTAGCGGCAGAATGAGCAAATCGTTTGTGTTGTTTTTCGTCCAAGATGCAATGCGATTAAGCCACCCAGCGCAGGGCTGAATATCGGCATCGAGCGTTACAATCCATTCTGTTCGCACCTGTGAAAGAGCGATATCGACTCCCATCTTTTTGCCATGTGTTTCACGCTGACTGATGACTTCAACTGCGTCGTTTTCTTGTTGGAATTGATGTGCGATGGAAAGAGAGTTATCGGTGCTGTGATCATCAACCAGAATAATACGAACCCCCATTATCTCACTCATTTGTTCACGAAGCGCGCTTAGCAAAGCGGGCAGATGCTCAGCTTCATTTCGGAATGGGATGATGATGCTAAGATGTGAAGCTTCATGGCATGGTGTGGGTGAATCGTCGGCACGATGCCATTGCACAATCATACTCAGCAACCAAAGTGCATAGAGTGCATAGATAAGACCGATGGCGAAGAGCAGAACTATCATAGCTTTACGGCATCAAAGAAAAGAGCAATTGAGCAAAGAGCGCATCATTTTAGGTATTGACCCGGGCACAACCATTTTGGGTTACGGCCTCATAGAAGTGCAGGGCAAGCAAATGAAGCTCGTTGCATTGGGGGTGCTTCGCCTCGATAAGATTGAAGACCATCATTTGAAATTGCAGAAAATCTTCGAACGTTGTATTGAACTAATCGATGGGTTTCATCCTGATGAGTTGGCGATTGAAGCACCTTTCTTCGGTAAAAACGTTCAGTCGATGTTGAAGTTGGGAAGGGCACAAGGAGTCGCAATAGCAGCAGCCCTTAGTCGTAAAATTCCGGTTATGGAATATGCTCCGCGAAAAATCAAGCAGAGCATCACAGGCAATGGAGCAGCTTCCAAGGAACAAGTAGCTGCGATGTTGCAGCGCGTATTGCAGATACCGGATGCCGAAATGCCCGAGAAGCTGGATGCCACGGATGGACTCGCGGCAGCCGTTTGTCATTTCTATCAAAGCAGTAGTCCGCTGACTGCAGGTAAATCATATTCGGGCTGGAAGTCTTTTCTCTCAGCGAATCCAGATCGAATGGGTGGGGCGCGCAAAAAGAGTTAAGCCTTTTTTGTTGTTACTTGCGGCAAATTCTAATTGTATGAAATTCGGCACCAAGGCGATTCACGCAGGTCAGGAACCTGACCCTACCACGGGAGCAATCATGACTCCTATTTACCAAACTTCTACGTATGTGCAAGAAGCTCCAGCGAAGCATAAGGGCTATGCATATGCTCGCGGCAAGAATCCTACACGCACCGCATTGGAGAGTTGCCTGGCTGCATTGGAAAATGCCGAGCATTGTTTGTGTTTCAGCAGTGGCATGGGTGCTGTCGATACGATTATCAAATTGCTTTCGCCGGGCGATGAAGTCATTGCAACCGACGATCTATATGGCGGGACTTATCGCTTGTTTACTAAGGTTTTTGAGAAGATGGGTATCCGTTTTCATTTTGTCGATATGCACGATTTCGCTGCAGTTGAAGCGTGCGTGAATGATAAGACGCGCATGATTTGGATTGAAACGCCGACGAACCCGATGATGAAGATTATCGACATCGCACATTACACGGCCATGGCAAAGCGCTTGGGTGTGTGGTCGGTGGTCGACAACACATTTGCATCTCCTTATTTGCAGAATCCGCTCGATATGGGTGCCGATATCGTGATGCACAGTGCTACGAAATATCTCGGAGGTCACAGCGATGTGGTGATGGGGGCGCTCATGACCAATAGCAAAGAACTTTACGATCAATTGGCATTCATCACCAATTCATGCGGACCGGTTCCTGGCCCGCAAGATTCATTCTTGGTGCTGCGCGGACTGAAGACACTTCACTTGCGCATGCGTGCTCATTGCGAAAACGGTCGAGCGGTAGCGGAGTTTCTTCGGGCACATCCGAAAGTTGGAAAGGTATACTGGCCGGGCTTCACCGATCACCCGAATCACGAAGTAGCCAAGCGTCAAATGCGTGATTTCGGCGGTATGATTTCGTTTACTCTGAAAAGCGATTCGTTTGATGATGCGAGTGAACTTGCTCAGGCCTTGCGTGTTTTCTCGCTGGCGGAATCATTGGGCGGTGTAGAATCGCTTGTTGGCCACCCGGCCTCCATGACGCATGCATCGATTCCTCGCGAAGAGCGAATGAAGACCGGCCTGGTCGATTCGCTGTTGCGTTTGAGTGTTGGGGTGGAAGATGTGGAAGACCTCATTGAAGATTTGCGTCAGGCATTGGAGAAAGTGAAGTAGTTAGAAACGTAGCCACCATGAACAAGAAGAAAGTAGCCATCGTAGGCGCAGGTTTGGTGGGCAGCTTGTGGGCTGTCTACATGGCCAAGCGCGGATATCAGGTAAAAGTATTTGACCGACGTCCGGACATTCGCAAACTGAAAATCGTACAAGGCAAGAGTATCAACCTGGCGCTGAGTGATCGCGGATGGAAGGGCTTAGAAGGCGCCGGCATAGCTGATATCATTCGCAAGGTGGCTATTCCCATGCATGGACGCATGATGCATGCGGTCGATGGCAAGTTGACCTACCAACCCTATGGCAAGGAAGGTCAAGCTATCTATAGTGTGTCGCGTGGCTTGCTTAACCAAACGCTCATGCAGTGTGCTTCTGAGCATGAAAATGTCGAACTGGTTTTCAAACACCGATGCAAGGATGTTGATTTGGAAAGCAACAGTGTCATCTTTCTCGATGAAGAATCTGGAACTGAGGTGCGCGAATCGTTTAATCAAATTTTCGGAACCGATGGGGCTTTCAGTGCGGTGCGCACGCGTCTGACGCGTTTAGATCGCTACGATTATTCGCAGGCCTATCTCGATCATGGGTACAAGGAATTGGAAATACCGGCGAATGCAGATGGATCGCATCGATTGGACACGAATTGTTTGCACATATGGCCTCGTGGCGAATTCATGATGATTGCCTTGCCGAATGTGGATGGGTCGTTTACCTGCACGCTGTTCATTCCATTCGAAGGAAAGCATTCGTTGGCAGGATTGAAAACACCTGATGCGGTTCGTGCATTTTTTAATGAGCATTTCCCGGACGCCGTTCCGATGATGCCTGAATTGGTGGAAGATTTTTTCGCTAACCCCGATGCGAGTTTGGTCATGACGAAGTGTTACCCTTGGCATTACAAGGATAGCGTTTGCCTCATGGGCGATGCAGCTCACGCCATTGTCCCATTCTATGGCCAAGGTATGAATGCAGGATTTGAGGATTGTACCTATCTCAATGGATTGCTTGACCAGTTCAACGATGATTTTGAAAAGGTAATGCCCGAATACACGCGTCTGCGCAAGCCCGCAGGCGATGCTATTCTGCAGCTGGCATTGAACAACTACATCGAAATGCGGGATAAAACCGCAGACAAGGATTTTCTGTTGCAAAAGAAAATTGAAGGTCGCTTTAGTGAGAAACATCCTCAGTTGTGGAAGTCGCTCTACGAGCAGGTTTCCTTTTCGCATACACCTTATCAGGATGCATTAAGCAACGGTTATCGTCAGCAGCGAATCATGGATCACATCATGGCGATGGACAACATTGCCGATAGGTGGGATTCACAAGAAGTAGAAGAACAAATTCTTCACCTGATTGAGATTCACAATTAAACGTTCTAAACTGAGCGCGACTTTGTTCGTTGAAGTTCGAAGGTGAATTAGATTAGCGCTTATGTGGTATCGCATAATCTTCTTTTTCCTTGTCTTGTGGTCGCTTCACAGCACCGCCCAGCGTCAGCACAAGGAGCTGTTTGTGCCGGGAGGCCAATTCAAGCCTTCGGGTTGGTTCATTGCACCCGGATTGGTATTCACAAAGACTTTCCCACGAAGTGAATCACTCACCGGCTACAATAGTTCGGGTGACACCATTTACGATGGAACATTTACTCGGGATGGTGGAATGGGGTTTTGCGTGCAAGCAGGTGGTCACCTGTTTGTTCAGCGACGTGGCTTGATTGATCATCTTGATTTTGGTGTGGGTTATAAAAAACTACGAGGTAGTGATCAGTTTTCGGGAACTGTTTCTTCGGGTGCAGGTTATTCTGCGACCGCTGCGTTTTCAGATAGTTATTTGAGTGTATTTGGCAACATGAGCAACATACTTATGCTGTCCGATCGATGGTGGATTCAGAATTCACTAGGAGTGAATGCAGACTTCGCGCTAATAACGAATAGGTCGGGAAGTGGTGTGCCTGGCGCACCCTATCAGTTACCTGCAGCAGTTCCAATACAGGCGCACTATCGCCTCGGTTTTGGATGGAAACCGGAGTCAGGCATTTTCATAATGCCGATGTTAGAAATACCAATCTTGAATCTGTTACCATGGGAAGGAGCGAAGGGCACATTGCCCTATTTCACCGGGCGTTATCGTCCCGTGCAGATAACAGTAAGGATTCAGTGGCTGACGAAACAACCCGACAGGCAATGTGATGCTAAACCTGGTCGAAATGCCGACCTTTCAAAACCGGGCAAGCACGAAGAAAATGATTTATTCGGACCCGATGCCCGAAAAATGAAACGCAAGAAAAAGTGATGATTTCATTTATGAATGCGATCTTGGCATAACTCGACAAGCACACTATTGCTCGACTTTGGATGCATGAATGCGATGATTTTGTTATCGGCTCCTTCTTTCGGAGAATCATGAATCAGGGTATATCCTTTTGCTTTCAGTCTTTCGATTTCAGCGAAAATGTCTTCTACATCAAATGCGATGTGGTGAATTCCCTCCTTGTTTTTTTCGAGGTATTTCGCAATCGCGCTATCGGGCGATGTTGCCTGGAGGAGCTCGATTTTGCTTTCACCAACTTGAAAAAAGGAAGTCAGCACGTGTTCACTAGCTACCTCCTCTTGCTTATAGGGGGCGACTCCCAAAATGTCTTCGAAAATTTGATTGGATGCAGCAAGATCTTTTACGGCGATTCCAATGTGTTCAATCTTGCGCATCATACTCTTACTTTTTTTCTACGATAGCACCGACCTTATTGTCGTAGTTGATGTAGTATTTTCCTTTGAAGAATTTGGATGCATC
>JBILCQ010000260.1:0-3521 GCA_044353065.1 Flavobacteriales bacterium
GTCAATTACCACAATCATGGCCAAGAAACGAATAGGTATAAACGGCTTCGGCCGCATTGGGCGTGCATTGACGCGTATTCTGCTTCACGATGATCGGTTTGACATTGTTGCCATAAACGACGTTTCAGATATTGGAACTTTATCGCATTTGTTCAAATATGACTCCGTGCATGGGCGAACGGATATGGATTTTGAGTTGAATGAAAACTCAATGCGAACCGGTTCACACACCATTCGATTTTATTCGATTTCGTCGCCCTGCGATATCCCTTGGCTAGAACACTCAATCGACTTTGTTGTAGATTGTACCGGACAATTTAAGACAAAAGCAGCATTAAGCGGACATCTCGATGCAGGGGCAAAGCGCGTGATATTGAGCGTTCCGCCTGACGATGATTCCATAAAAACAATTGTCATCGGAATCAATGATCATCTTATTGACATAAGTGATCGAATCATCTCGAACGCATCGTGCACAACGAATAACGCGGCGCCTATGATTCAGTTAATTGATGAGCTATGCGGAATAGAGAGTTGCTACATCACAACGGTGCACAGTTACACCAGCGACCAACGCTTGCACGACTCTCCCCACAAGGATTTGCGAAGAGCCAGGGCTGCTGCGCTTTCCATCATTCCAACTACGACGGGTGCCGCAAAAGCAATTACCCGCATCTTTCCACATTTGAATGAAAAAATGGGAGGGTGCGGATTTCGTGTTCCTGTCCCCGATGGATCTCTCACCGATATAACATGCAACGTGAGAACACCTCGTGCGATTGGAGAAATCAATCATGCCTTTCTAGAAGCTTCCCAAAAACGTTGGCCGGGTATCCTTCAATATACAGAAGATCCTCTCGTTTCTGCCGACGTTATAGGCAACTCAGCATCCTGCATTTTCGACGCTCAACTTACATCAGTGATTGGCAACATGGTAAAGGTGGTGGGCTGGTACGACAATGAAATCGGATACAGCAGCCGGGTGAGAGATTTGCTGGTGAGGATATAGCGGCGCTGGGCAAAGAGAGAATTATCATATTCTTTCTACTTCTTTTTTTTTTAGAAATAGAAGCACAATGAGAAAGAAAATCAGATCATACTCTTCCCCTCATATCTTTCCCTTCATACCTCGCACATCGCCCCTCTCTACGCCATTCCCTGCGGTCCTCCAAAGCCCATCGTCATCATGGGATCTTGACCCGGTGCATCCTTGATAGGTCCATGTTGAGATTCGTATTTGCCAATGTTCTCCATCAGCGCATGCATCAAGCGCTTGGCGTGCTGAGGTGTAAGAATGATTCGCGACTGAACTTTCGCCTTCGGAACCCCGGGCATCATGCGTATAAAATCGACAACGAACTCTGCCGGTGAGTGAGTGATAATCGCCAAATTGGAGTAAATACCCTGTGCAATTTCTTCATTCAATTCGATATTCAACTGCTGACCGTTTTCGTTTTTGTTGCTCATGTCTGTAGTATTAAATTAGAGAACAGGAATCAATTCCCGAAGCGAATGTACGCTATAGGTAGGTTTGTAATTATGCCGAACCGGGTCGTTTCCGTTCAAAGCGTTAACCGCATTTTGCTGTGTCTCTTGGATGGTTAAGAATGCCTGATCCATTCCAAAATTGCGGGCACCAATGATATCAGCGTCCCAATCGTCGCCTATCATAAGTGACTCTTCAACTGTCGCCCCTGCCTTATCCAGTGCATAGCGAAAAATATCGGGATGAGGTTTGCGCACGCCTACATGCTCGCTATTAATGACGTGCTCGAAATATCCCGCCAGGGATGCTGCCCGCATCTTATGACCTTGCACTTCGAGGAAGCCATTGGTGATGATGTGCATACGGTAGCGACCCTCACAATGTCGGAGCAACTCATGCGTGCCATCGACGGTGAGCGGCTGTCGCGGTGCTACCTCCAAAAAATCGAGCGAGAACTGATCAATAAAAAGAGCAGAAGGAGAAAAACTCACATCCGAAAATGCACGCTCGAAACGGACATATCGAAGCTCCTCCTTCTTGATTTTATCCTGTCTGTAGAGAGTCCAAACATGATTGTTGTGGTGATGATATCGCTGAAAGAAAAGCTCGAAATCCAGATGTGATATGTGGTCGGCGTATCGGTCAAACATTTCCACCATAGCCGCTCGCGTATTCCTATGTAAATCCCATAGGGTTCCATCGAGGTCAAAAAAGAGATGCGTATATTTTTTCAAAATGTAAGTCCAATTTTTTTCATACCAAACGCAAGTGTCGACAGGGCCACACTCCACAGAAAGAATGCGATTATCATTTTAGGCAGTGCATTGGGGTTGTGTCGATACAATTTTGCGGCTACTACGGAGGCAATAGGAACGGAGATAAGCCCTGCAATCGCCATGAGTCCGTTTATTCCATAACGTCTTTTCAGTCTTATAAACCATCGATTTCGTTTGGTGAATACTCTTTTTGTTGATTTGAAATGATGCGCTAGCCAATTAAAGATGAACTCACCGAAATGAAAGAAAACGAAGACACCCAAAGCGGCGCCGGTTGACGTAACCAGTATCACCTCTACCAATGACCAACTTTCGCCAACATCCGGTTTCAAGGTCATTCCAAAAGGAACAAAAAGAAATTTCACGATGGTCAGCAACCACCACCCAACAATTTTAAGAAAGTATTCGAGCATCATTCTTTTTTACCGAAAGCCAAATCGCCTGCATCACCCAAACCCGGAACGATATACGAATGAGCCGTTAGCTCTGTGTCTATTGCGCCTACCCAGTAACGAGTGCTTTCCGGTAGTTTACTACGCAAATATTTCAATCCGGTTTCAGAGGCAATGACACAAGCAATGTGAACTCTCACCGGAGTACCTCGCTGCATCAACTTTTTATAGACCTTCTCAAGTGAAAGACCGGTCGCAAGCATGGGGTCGCAAATAATCAATTCTACTCCGTCGAGTGATGGCGCGCTCACATAGTCGACTTCTATTTCAAAATTACCCGCTGCATCGTGCTTGCGAAATGCAGCCACGAAAGCAGAATCGGCACGATCGAAAATGTTCATCATACCATGGTGCATAGGCAAACCGGCGCGCATAATAGTACAGAGCATCGGATTGCTTGTCGGTAAGCTAATCTCAGCAACACCGAGAGGAGTCGTGACATTTTTTACAGAATACTCAAATGATTTTGATATTTCGTATGCCATTATTTCTCCGATACGCTCAATGTTCCGACGAAATCGAAGAGAATCCTTTTGAATGTGTTCGTCGCGGATTTCGCACATAAACTGATTGAAAACAGAGTTGTGCTTGCCTAGCTCGTGTACCATAATTGAAATTTAGGGCGGAAGATACGGGTATCAACTACCTTGACAAATGATAACAGAATTGGTCCCGGGAAATTCTGAGAGCAACAGCAGTCATCCTTTATACCTATATTCGCGCTTCAGTATGATGAAAGTTCTCCTGAAGTCAGCACTGATTCACGATCCCACGTCAACCCATCACGGCAAGAGACGCGACGTTCTA
>JBILCQ010000261.1:0-3516 GCA_044353065.1 Flavobacteriales bacterium
TTACGTTACGACAGACTCGAATGGTGTTGCCGGTATCATCGTTGAAAATGAATCGGCCATTGATTTATTTGAAGAGTAAAGGGCTAAAAAGAGGTGAGAAGCTCACTTATCCTTTCACCGGGCTTCAAGTGATACGCATGCAAACCGGCGCTCAATGCACCTTCCACGTGTTGCCGGCTATCATCAATAAAAAGCGTCTCGGAAGGATTCAATCCATTCCATTCACACACCTGCAAGAACGTTTCAGGGTGCGGCTTTTTGATGCCAATAACATTTGAGTAATAGATTTTTTCGAAAGCACTTTTGAAGAGCTCAAAATCCATTGTTTCCGCTATCATCTTTTCGAATTCAGCCACATGAATTGCATTCGTATTGCTCAACAGAAATGTGCGCACACCCGACTGACGAATCGAGTGAACGAATTCTACTTCTCGCGGCATAATCTGCAGCAGAATGACATTCCAGGCATGCAACACTTCACCGCGCGATGCATGAGGGACAAACGCATGAAGAAAATCCAGGAATGTATCGTTCTCAACCTTACCGGTTTCTAACAGATCGAAGATGGGGTTTTGTGCGGCTTGGGTATAAAGCGCTCTGAAGTCAGGATATCCAAGTTTTTCAAAAGCCGCCGCGGGAAGATCGTAGTCGATTTCGAATAACACGCCACCAAAGTCAAAAATGATATTCCGAATACCGTCCTTACGAATCATGCTGGTTATTGGTTCGTTCGGATCCACGCCTTGGCGCCGGAAGCTTGAACTTTCGTCTTCACAGCCTCTGCCTCTTCACGACGACTGTAATGACCATAAGCCACAAGATGAAGATTGTCGCGCATGCCGGCAAATTGAGCGTCATACCCTTGGGCGCGCAATTGATTTATTAGACGACGGCCATTTTCCTTGATTTGAAATGCACCACCAATGACAGAATATGCCATTTCAACATCCACTGTGGAAACAGATATTTCCTTGGCCGATGATTGCGTTTTTTCTTTCGGTGCTTTTTCTATGGACTTCGCAGGAACAGATGCTCTGACGCTTGGCTCATTGAAGTTAGCGTTGCCGGCGATGTTCATTTCCTGGTTTGTCTCAGATCCGCTTAAATCTATTGAAGCGGCAGGAGAAGCAACAAGGAATTCCTCAAAGTTGCCCGTAGGGAATTGCATGGCCAAATCCCAATTGGACGACGACGGAGCGAATGTGCTTTGTTTTCTTGGTTCACCAAAAGGATTCTGAAAACCGAATCCCATCTCGCCCTGACGACTCGCTGTGCTTGCCAAAAACCACGAACCTGCGAGTAGCGCCGGAAGGACAACAGCCGCAGCCATTTTCCATTTCCGCGATGCGGTTGAGTGCATCGGTATCACCTTGGTGGAATCAGCTGCTTGAACACCGCTGATTAACCTCAATTGTATCGGCTGCAAGCCGAAGGAAGACAGTAAAAAATTCTCCTGTTCTTCAGGTATAAACTGAGTTTGACCCAAACGATCCTTGTAGAATACCCCAACCCGATCAATTGAAAATCTTCCGTTATCGTTCATTTGGCGACGAAAATCGGTAACAGTTTCCGCAACGTGCTCGGCGGCCTCCTTGAATGAAATAGCTAGGACAGAAGATATGTAATTGGTCAGTAAACCGTCGTTGTATTTTAAACTTGGATTAAAACCGATTGCCTTGGCAGGCGGCTGAAGAACGTGCGAAACACCATTCAATTTGGCAGATCGGTAATTGGCTACCAAACCACCAAATTCGGGGATGATAACGCAATCGTGGTCATAGAGTAAATCAATGATGAATGGATCCAATCGCATGACGCAAATATACTGAAATGACTCACTTTATTACCGCTTAATTCAGAGGAATGTAGAATCAATGAAATTCAAATAGCTTCGGGCCTTGGCCTCCATGGAAAGCACTTCTCTTGAAAGTGCCGCTAATGTTTGTCGATGGTTTGCATCTTGGCTCAACAACGTGTACCAATCCACAACATGCTGCATGTCGATGGTTGTATCGTTATTCGGAACCCGAAATAAAAACGGAGAAAACCGATTATCAGCGGTTACATCCGTGTCGTAATAACCCAAAATCATCGGCAGCCCCATAAACAAACACTCTCTTACCTTTAGAGGAGACGCTTCCTGCATTGATTTCTTGTAGAGTGCCAATGTGCCCACGGCCAAATGACAATTGTAAAGTATGCCTGCAACTTCCGCTTTGGACTTTCTTCCGAGCCATTCAACTTTGTTCTGGGAATTCTCCGACCAATTAAAATTACTTGGCTTTTCAATTCCAACCAATAAAAGCCGCACCCGTTTCGAAAGGACAGCATTCTGAAGGGAACGGATGAGACGCTCGTAGCCGTGCCAAATAGCCTCTGAACCTATCAGCATCACAACTCTTAACTCATTATCCAACTCAGGACTTGCGTAATCATCGGCCGGAGCTACATCAGCTCCATTCGCTATCACGCATGTTTTGTAGTGGCTGTGGCGACTGCGTTCGTAGCGCATGATTTCTTGGCTTACACACACACCGCCCTTCACTTTCTTCAAAATCTGACCACCGAGTCGTGATTCCTCGGTAGATCTCAATACCAATGTATTCATCGCATAGCGCAAATAACCAGGACGGAGCGAAAACGGTTGTCTACTGAAATGTGACCGTTGCAACAACAGCATCTCGGCATGCTCAATTGTGTTGTGTTCAAATAGTATGTGTTTGCCGTATCGATTGGAAAGATTTAGCAGCGCCTTTGAAGCAAACGGATAACGAAATAGGACAACATCATCGGCGTTCAACGATGTGAAAAAACGTTCAGCTTCCTTCCAATAAAGTTCCTTCGACACAGTGTGAACCTGAAGAATCGAAGGTGTTTCCTGTGGTTTCGGCTTTTCGCTTATGGCAACCAACTGCACTTCTCTGCCTGCTCTTCTGATGGCATTAGCCAAGGCGAACGACTTTTGAGCGACACCCGAATCGGGGTCAAGCAAATAATTTCCTAAATGCAATATGTAGATTTTCCTCAAAATACTTCGGTCATCAAAATCGATAACAATAATAAGTCTTCAGCAGGAAACCCTAAGTAAATTTGCCGCACAAAAAAAGCCGTATGGAAAATTTCGATGTCGTAATAATCGGTTCGGGCCCGGGCGGTTATGTAGCAGCAATACGCTGTGCTCAATTAGGTTTGAAAACTGCGTTGATTGAGCGCTATTCAACCCTCGGTGGTACATGCCTAAACGTAGGTTGCATCCCCAGCAAAGCTTTGCTCGATTCATCTGAGCACTTCCACAATGCCATGCATACTTTCAAGGAACACGGCATTGATTTGAAGAATGAACCGCAGGTGAATCTCAAGCAAATGATCAAGCGCAAGCAGGATGTGGTAACGCAAACCGTTGGCGGCATCAACTTCTTGATGAAAAAGAACAAGATTTCCGTTTTTCACGGACATGGTTCTTTCGAAAGCAAAAACACTATTTCCGTAAAGCAAGACGACGGAAAAACGATTACC
>JBILCQ010000262.1:0-3508 GCA_044353065.1 Flavobacteriales bacterium
TTCTTCGAAAACCGCGTGGTTGACGGTGATGGTCATGTCCGAGAAGTCGTCTACGATAACGGAAGCTGATCGTTCACAAACGGCAGGCGCACCGGCAATCAGCAACGGAGTAGATTCATTAAAGGTCACTTCGGTATAGATGCCATCATGCGTGACAATAAAATTATCGATGGCAAAATTTAAACTTAGCTGCCCTTGTTGTTCGCCGGTGATGCTGATTTGTGATTGTGCTTCAATCAATAATAACAGCATGCACGAAGTAGCAAAGAGTCCTCTCATAAATTGTTTTCTTTAATATGCAGGGTTGTAAAATGTGTATGTTTTTCCGTTCGGGGTTGCCAACACGTAAATACCGGAATCGATGTTCTTCAAAGAATATGAACCGGAAGCAGTATTTACATTCCATCTGGCCACGACAGCACCGCTCAAACTATACAAGCTGAAGTTGCCACGCTGATTTCCCGAGTATGCAATTTCGCCCGATTGAAATGCGATTCTCTCGCTACTATCCTCATGAAGGGATACGTTAGCGGTTGGGGTTGAGAAATTAAAAAATGCTTCTGTGTAAAGGGCCGGTTGACCGGTTGGATAAATAAGCAGGTGAAGCGTGCCACTTCCTGTTACGGTGTAGGGATTTACAATCATGCGCAAGTAACCTTGCCCTCCCGGCGGAACTCCATTCATGTCGCCATCATTCGGCAAACCTGTGTAACAATGCTGGTAATCGCACGCTTGAATATCCCACTCTTCCGGGCATGTATTGCCTACGACTCTCCAGGTAATAAATGCCGTATCGGGAAGATTATGACCAATGTACATGTAATGCTCAGTATACATATCCATCGGTAATTCGCCCGTGTAATTTTCTGAGGGCGAAAAGGTGTAGTTCTGCGCATAAGCGCATTCAATCAGAACGAGTATTGAAAAACAAAATGCAATAAACTTGAGCATGGTGCAAGGTAAGTTGAATTCGCTTCGACAGTAAGATATCGACTTCATAAAACTATTCTAAAAATATGATTCCTACCATTCACGCAACGAAAAAACATCGCCAACTCTTGGCCCCTTCTCTGTTTGAATTAACGTAGAGCATTCGTTGATCGGATCATGCTCGTAAAACAAAATCCAATTTTCAGCGGTCGCTGTTTGCAGAATCTGAGATTTCTCTTCCAGTGTAATCAATGGTCGTGTATCGTACCCCATTACATAGGCCAATGGTATGTGCCCCGTTGATGGAAGCAAATCGGCCATGTAACAAAGCTTCCTTCCCTTCATCTCAATGAGAGGAAGCATCATGCTATCGGTGTGTCCATCGACAAAAAGTACTTCAAACCCGAGAGGTGTTGCAGATTGATTACCTGTGCGCTCTATGAATTTGAGTTGGCCACTTTCATGCAGTGGTAAGATATTCTCCGAAAGGAAACTCGCCTTCTCTCGCGGATTGGGTTTGGTTGCCCACTCCCAATGGCGTTCGTTGGTCCAGAATTGAGCATTGGGAAAGGCGGGACGAAACTGACCGGTCGATTTTTCAAGTTCTATGGCTCCGCCGCAATGATCGAAATGCAAATGAGTAAGAAAAACATCGGTGATGTCGTTGCGATGAAATCCTAACTTTTCGAGAGAACGATCCAACGTGTGCTCACCATGCAGGAAATAATGCGAGAAGAACTTCTCGCTTTGCTTGTTGCCAATGCCGGTGTCGATGAGTGTGAGCCGCTTACCATCTTCCACCAACAAACAACGCATCGCCATATCGATGAGATTGTTGCTGTCGGCCGGGTTTGTCTTTTGCCAAATGCTTTTCGGAACTACGCCAAACATGGCACCGCCGTCGAGTTTAAAATGACCGGTTTCTATCGTATGCAGTTTCATGTGCTAAAAATACATCCGCTTAAGCGATGAAGATCGAAAGCAATGAATCGGCTTGAGCAATTACTCTTCATCCACATCTTCGGCCACGCCCTTCGACTCTTCCGTAAGCTGACCTAAATGATGCAACTCCTGAGCAGTTAGATCGCGCCAAACTCCAACAGGAGTATCGAGCACTATATTCATAATTCTCACCCGCTGCAATCGGGTAACACTAAATCCCAAATACTCGCACATGCGTCGTATCTGTCGGTTGAGCCCCTGCGTGAGAATAATGCGAAAAGAGCATCGCCCAATTTTCTCTACCACACACGGACGTGTGACAGTGTCGAGAATGGGAATACCCGACGACATGCGCTTCACAAAAGCGTCGTTAATGGGTTTATTAACGGAAACGATATATTCCTTCTCGTGATGATTGCGTGCGCGTAAAATCTTGTTGACGATGTCGCCGTCGCTGGTGAGAAGGATGAGCCCTTCGCTGGCCTTGTCGAGTCGACCTACCGGAAAAATACGCTTGGGGTGTTTTACGAAATCGACGATGTTGTTTTTCTCGCCGCGCACATTGGTAGTGCAAACAATTCCCACGGGCTTGTTTAAAGCGATATACACATGCTGCTCTCCCGAAGGTTTGATGGGCTTGCCATCGACACGCACCTCATCGCCTTCCTTCACCTTCGTCCCCATCTCAGGCACTTTGCCGTTAATGGTCACACGGCCCTCTTCAATGAGCGTGTCTGCCGCTCTGCGCGAGCAAAAGCCAACTTCAGAAAGGTATTTGTTGATGCGCGTTTCCACAGCGCGAAAGTAGGCGCCGAAATTCTTATCGCCAAGGACATTACCTCCACAACCTTCCACTCAAGAAACTCCCTATCCATAGAAAGCACAACCGTAAACAAGACAACTTCATCGCCCTTCGCACATCGCACCTCGCACTTCGCCTTCGCTCCTCTCAATAAGGCGGGTGCTTCGGCTGATTATCCAACACCTCTTCAATGCGCAACATGACCGAATCGGTTAGCAACGGAACGGCATCTGCGGCCATCAGGTTTTGCTCGAGTTGTTCGGGTTTGGAAGCACCGAGTATCACGGTCGAAACATTCGGATTTTTGAGGCACCAGGCAATGGCCAAGTGGGCCAACGAAACACCTAGGTCATCGGCCAGTGACTTCAACTTGCGCACTTTATCGAAATTCTCATCTACGAATGTCTTCTCGGCAAGCCAGTTCAGTTCATCGCGTTGCAGACGTGTATCGGTTGGTTTCGCATCTAAGTATTTACCGCTCAAAAAGCCCGATGCAAGAGGGCTCCATATCGTAGTGCCTAACCCTACTGTCTTGTAAATCTGGCTGAACTCCACCTCCACCTTGCGACGGGTAAGCATATTGTATTGCGGTTGTTCCATAGCCGGACCGATAAGGTTGTAGCGTTGCGCCACCATGTGCGCTTCCATGATTTCTTGCGCACTCCACTCGCTGGTACCCCAGTAAAAAATCTTGCCCTGCATAATGAGCTGGTGCATCGACCACACGGTTTCTTCGATAGGCGCTTCTTTATCGGGCCTGTGGCAGAAGTACAGATCCAGATAATCCACTTGCAATCGCTTGAGGGCTGCGTCGCATGCCTCCACGATGTGCTT
>JBILCQ010000342.1:0-3477 GCA_044353065.1 Flavobacteriales bacterium
AATTTCGCCGAATCTCTTTAAAGATCCCACTAAAACTAATTAACGCCCCACCAAAATCAAATCAATGAGCAGATTCATTTCCTCAATTATGCGGATTACCATTTTTCGTATAAACAGCCTCCGCTGGTTAGCTGTGGCTATCGTTTCACTTTTTACACACGCAGCTATGGCCCAGGGCCATCAGGATCTCGCAGCGGTTATCGCGGGCGGTAATGATGCGTTGTCGGAAATGGTTTATAACCTGCACACTACAGCTTATGTCAACGAGGGCAACCTTCAGATTGTCGGCGATGGAAGTGCGGTTAAACTCGATGTAAACACATCCACATTTTCGACAGTCAATTTTTCAGACGCGTCGCTGAATGATGTTAATACCGTTGTCATTCGCATTGAAAACGCAACACAAGCAGTCTCAGGAATTAACGCAAGCTCGCTCAGCGAATTGGAAAACCTGACGAATGTAGTGCTGCTCTTCTCATATGATATCAGTGCAACTGATGCAGCAGCATTTTCGATTGGCGGTCTGCCGAGCGCAGCAACTTCTTACTACTCGATTTCAATTCCCGAATAACAGCTACTACATTCTTAACCTTTCTTCATTCATCCAATGAAACAGACTTTACAAATCACACAACGCCTGCTTACGTTCAGCTTGCTGTTGCTTGCTGCTTTGGTAACGCAAGCTCAGGTTCGCGTGCCATTCACACAACGAACATCAGCGTTTACACCAACGCAAACCATCTACAGCATCAACGGTGATTTCACCATGATTGGTAATACGAATATGACTCTGCAGAGCTATTCCGCCAGCGGCTCGAATAGCAATCAGAATATGGCTAAAGTGGATACCGATGGAATTTCATCAACCAACAACTCATCATCGTCTGCGCTAACATTCTCGAACGAGAATGGGGCCAACCCGGCTTGCAGTGAAATTCTGTTCGCAGGTTTGTATTGGACAGCCCGCACCGATGGAACGCCAACGGAAGCTCAAAAGCGAGCTATCAAATTCCGTGGACCAGGTGAGTCGGCTTACACAACCTACAATGCAACCAGCAGCAATATTCGCTACCCTGGTGACGACAACATGTATGTTGGTTTTGTGGAGGTAACCGAAAAAGTTAGAGAACGTGGTTTGGGAGATTATTGGGTTGCAGATATGGCGCTCACCACCGGTAATGGTGGTTCTGCCGGATACTATGGCGGATGGGGTTTGGTAGTAGTGTATGAGAACGCCCTAATGAAAAAGCGTGATGTTACCATTTTTGATGGTTATGCTTTCGTAACCGGTGGCAGCGCTCAATGGGAACTTCCTGTATCAGGATTCAATACCGCACTTGCGGGGGCTGTAAATACCAAATTAGGTATGATGGCCGGAGAAGGTGATGTCACCATCACAGGCGATAAATTCGAAATTCAAAAGCTCAATTCAGCGAACTACGAATTATTGAGCCATGGCGGAAACGCAACTTCAAACTTCTTTAACAGCTCGATTTTCACGGGAGGAAATTCTCGCAATCCGAACTTATCGAATAACACCGGCATGGACATCAGCATGTTTACCATTCCGAATCCATCTAACAGTGTCATAGGGAATGGTCAGTCAAGTACAAAGTTCCGGTATAGCTCTACAGGAGATACCTACATCATCTACTCTATCTGCATGGCTGTAGATGCCTACGAACCTGAAATCGAAGGATTCCTATCTACTGTATCGGTCAATGGCACTCCTGCAGCTTCGTCGGACTTAACAGTTGTTCCTGGTGATGAAATTCAATACAAGGTTCAAATCCGCAATAAAGGAAATGAGCCCGTAAATAATGCTCGTTTGGAAATACCGCTTCCTTACGCAGCTGTAACCTACCAGGGTAGCACAAGCACTGCGTTTGCGCCAGCCAGTACCTCTTCCGCTCCATACGTGAATAGCACCCTTGGAGCAAATGGTACATTGATATGGGATTTTGGAACATTACCTGTTCCCGCAAACCCCAACCAAGTGCTCGGTGAAATTGTTTTCACTCTTCGCGTTAGCGAAGAGTGCGAATTGTATCGCAACTTCAACTGTTCGGCACCTCGAGTAGATATCGACGGAATTATTTCAGGCACCGGTGCCAATACGAACATCACCGTTAATGATCAACCATTCTATGTCGGATTCTCCCTGGCAGATGGCTGTTCTACAGTTCCCGTTACCGGTCCATTTGAAATCGACATCAATTCTACTGATTGGGTTGCTGCCAACTGCCCTGCAGGTGATGGTATTCGCGACTTCTCTTATTGCAATCGCACTACCCCAATCAGCATCACAGAGGTACTAGGTTTATATCCGGCAGGTACTCGTTACTTCAATATGGCCGGGACGGTAGAATACACCATTTCAAATCCATTCCCGAATGTTGCAGGACCTACGACTTATAAAGCACAATTGCCCGGAGGTGGTTGCCAGTTGACGTTCACGATTGCTGTGACGACCATTTCATCAGAAGCATCGGTAGCTGCCGGCACGCTGGAGTATTGCCAAAATTCTACTGCACTTCCATTAACTGCTACTCCAAGCAATGGTTCATATTCACTCTACTATTACCTAACCGGAAGCACCGCAGCGCAACCTACAATTGTTCCATCAACAGCTGTGCCCGGTGTTTTCACCTATGAGGTAGCAGAAGGTCCTTCCTCTACTTGCATAAGCTTGAGCAGAGCAACTATTGAAGTTACCATCCTAGAAGCACCAACACTTACAGCAACTCCGGAGCAACCCCTTTGCTTTGGTCAGACAGGAAGTGTTACACTCGCATCTAGCGGAGGCAATGGCACACTAACATACAGCACGATCAATCCTGCAACCAGCGGATTGGCTGCAGGAAGCTATACTTATAGTGTTTCCGACAGTGAAAATTGCCGCGCAATCGCTACAGCTGTTATCAATGCAGCGCCGGCTCAACCTGACCAGCCTCAAATTGAATGTTGGGAAACGGCAACATGGAATTCCATCACTTGCCAGTGGGATGTGACAGGTGAACAGCCTGCACAGCCAAGCATCGAGTGCTGGGAGAATGCAACATTCAATAACGCTACTTGCTCTTGGGACGTGACTGGCGAGCAGCCTGCACAACCAAGCATCGAGTGCTGGGAAAATGCAACATTCAATAATGCAACTTGCTCTTGGGATGTGACTGGCGAGCAGCCTGCACAACCAAGCATCGAGTGCTGGGAAAATGCAACATTCAATAATGCAACTTGCTCTTGGGATGTGACCGGCGAGCAGCCTGCACAGCCAAGCATCGAGTGCTGGGAAAATGCAACATTCAATAACGCTACTTGCTCTTGGGATGTGACCGGCGAACAACCTGCACAGCCAAGCATTGAGTGCTGGGAAAACGTAAACTTCAATAATGCAACTTGCTCTTGGGATGTAACCGGCGAGCAGCCTGCACAACCAACCATCGAGTGCTGGGAGAATGCAACATTCAACAATGC
>JBILCQ010000263.1:0-3463 GCA_044353065.1 Flavobacteriales bacterium
TTATTGGCCCTTCGAAATCTGGCACTACTATTCAACCGATAACAACTTACACAATCGCCGATTCCTGTTTTACGATACTACCTTGATGGGCGATATGGAGTTGTTGCATAGCGATGTGCCAGAAGAGACGAAGAACTTTAACTGGAAGGAGATGGTTCGCTCGCGACCAACGGCTTTGAATATGGGTGATTCGTCTATACGAAATGCCAACAACCGAACCGACACCAATAGCCGCGACGAAATAGAAAACTTGTGGTATAGTCCGCATTGATTGAATGAAACGCGTCGCAGTGGTCATATTGAATTGGAACGGGGAGAAATTCCTGCGTCAGTTCTTGCCCGGCGTTGTTCAATTCAGTGAATCGGTGGCCGATGTGGTGGTCATTGATAATGCATCCACCGATCAGTCAATAAGCATTTTGCGCAAAGAATTTCCGTCGGTCAAGATCATCGAACTCGATAAGAATTATGGATTCGCTGGTGGTTACAACCAAGGGTTGAGACAAGTTTCCAATGAGTTTTTCGTATTACTCAACTCCGATGTAGAAGTAACTCCCGATTGGATATCGCCTGTATTGCGTTACATGGATGCCACACCGCGAATGGTCGCATGTCAACCTAAGATTTTGGATTTCCACCGCAAGGAGTGGTTTGAATACGCAGGAGCGGCAGGCGGATATATTGATAAAGACGCCTATGCATTTTGTGCGGGTAGAGTGTTTTTTGAATTCGAAAAAGACCTTGGTCAGTACAATTTAAACGAAGAGGTTTTTTGGGCTTCAGGCGCTGCTATGTTCATTCGCCGCGATGCATGGATTGAAGTCGGCGGCCTCGATGAAGATTTCTTTGCTCACATGGAAGAAATCGATTTGTGCTGGCGTTTGAAGAATCGAGGTTATAAAGTAGGCGCGTGTCGTGAGTCTAAGGTTTATCATTACGGCGGAGGCACACTCGATCGACAAAGTCCTTTCAAGACCTATCTCAACTTCCGCAACAATCTATACATGCTCGTAAAGAATTATCACACGAGCAATCTTCGCCTTAAGCTCATTCGCCGCATGCTGTTGGATGGCGTTGCCGGGTTGCGTTTTCTAACCGAAGGGAAGTGGAGTCATTTCACGGCCGTGCTAAAGGCGCATGGAAGTTTTTATAGAAGTATGCGCGTGCTGCAACGCAAGCGGCGTAAAGAAGAGTTGTCCATTGTAGACCCCAACTTGACAGGTGTCTATAACCAAAGTATTTTGAAGTACTTCTTTCTGCTTAAAAAGCGCCGCTTCACCGATTTGAATCCTGACGATTTTAATCGCTGAGGTATTCCACTTGTCTGGCATAACAACTTCTTGATTCATCTTCGTTCGATTTGCAACTTGTTCGATAAAGAACAGGTGATATGTCCATCTCAGAAATTTGGTTGCGTTCTCCGTTGTTGCGTTTGATGTTGCCACTATTGACAGGTATTTACGCTTCAGAATTTACATGGTTGCTCTTTCTGTGTGCGGTGTCGATAGGTTGCTACCTCTGTTTTTTTCTGTTGCGAATGGGCGTAAATCGTCATTGGATGTCGCTACGGTTTGCATTCCATACCGGCATATTTTATTCGTTTGTTTGGATGCTCCTGGGCATGTGTATGATGCGTTTAACCAGTCGCGAGCGCGATGCTTGGCATGTTGTGCATCGAGTGGGAAGGGAGGATGTATATGCCATTCGGTTGCTTGATGAGCCCACACAAGCCAAAGGCAGATGGAAAGCAACGGGTGAAGTCAAAAGTGTGTATGGCGACTCTGTATTTGCGGTCTGTCGCGGAAAGGTAGCACTTACACTTGAATGCGATACAACCTCTTCGCAATTGCTGCACGTCGATGATGTGCTGGTTATACGGTCCACGCTGCGAGAGCCTGATTCACCTCGCAATCCGCTGGAGTTTAATTATGCTGAGTATTTGCGAACGCAAGATGTATGGACACAGGCCTATGTGAAGCGAACCGATTGGAATTTGTGTGACTCGTTGCGTGAGCCATCGCTGCGCGGAACATTCATTCGCTGGCGAGAATTGCTGTTGCAACGGTTGGCTCAAGAGCCCATCGAACAGCGCGAGTTGGGGGTTTTGTCTGCCTTGATACTGGGAAAGGCGAGTGCTATCGACCGCGAGGTGATGCAGAACTATGCGCGGGCCGGAGTAGTGCATGTGCTTGCTGTTTCGGGCATGCATGTGGCGCTGATTTACATGCTGCTCAAACCGTTGTTTGAACGCTTGTGGGGAAGAAGTAAAGCCAGGCGGCTCAAGACGATAATTCCTGTTGTACTGCTTTGGTTGTATGCGGCGATGACCGGCTTTTCGCCATCTGTATTGCGCGCGGCATGGATGTTCTCGTTTGTGATTGTGGCCGATAATTTCGGATTGCGCAATACCATCTACAACACGATGGCAGCTTCTGCTTTGTTGCTGTTGATGATGGATCCGATGATTGCGTTCAGCATAGGATTTATGCTCTCGTATTTGGCTGTGATTGGAATAGCTGCCATTCATCCCGCGTTGCATCGGCTTTTCTATTTCCAATCGCGCTTCAGCAAATGGCTGTGGGAGCTGACGAGTATTTCCATATCGGCACAGTTGGCCACGTTGCCGGTCACGCTCTATTTGTTCCATCAGTTTCCAACGTGGTTTATGATTACCAATGTGATGGTGATACCGCTATCGACCATTGTATTGTATTTGGCGCTGGCCTATTTCGCACTCCTTGCTTTTGCGCCGCTTGCATCCTTCATTGCCGGGATGGTAGGATTGCTCACACGCATCATGAACGACTTGATGGAGTGGTCGGCGCATTGGCCCTATGCGTTGATTGAAGGTGTGTATTGGGAACCTTGGGAAGCGTGGTTGTGCGTGGCGTGTATTGTGGCGTGGTGTGTTTGTGTGTTGGGAAGAAACAAACATGCGTTGCTCATTGCATTGGGTATACAGGTATGCTGGTTGAGCGGTGGATTCATTGCGCGGCTTGAGAAAAACGAACAGAATGAAATCTGCATTCACAGCGATTATCGCGGAGAAGCGATAACGATGGTCAGTCAAGGATGTATGTTCACGATCGACGATGATCTCGCGTCTAAAAAGGCATTCAGTAATTATCGTATGTCGTGGTATGCGCGCAGTTGCGATACTTTCTCGTGGGAAGACAGGATTCAATCGGAAATACTCACGCTGAATTCACCGCAATTGCAGCTCCATGATTGCAATTTGTTGCTTGCCGATAGCACGCTGTTGTACCATTCCGCAATCGATTCGTCCACTACCATTTTCTTTTCCGATCGAGGTAAACCGCATTACTGGAAAAGGGAAGAGCTTGCGCTAGTGGCAGGACATACCATTATTCTGGGCAATCGACTTTCCCGCAAGCGAAGAGAATGGCTGAAGCAGCGACTCAGCGCAACATGTCGAGTGCTCGATTTGAAAGACGGAGCGGTG
>JBILCQ010000044.1:0-11780 GCA_044353065.1 Flavobacteriales bacterium
AGCCACGGCTACTGTTGGCAATAACAACCAGGCACAGGCAGCTCCAACAGCTATTGATGGCCCCTACGGCGTATGTCGGAACTCAACGGGCAATGTGTTTACCACACCCGCTGTTGCAGGAGCAACCTCTTATCAATGGACCTTGCCAACCGGAGCTACAGGAAGTTCAACTACCAATAGTATTACGCTCAGCTTCAGTTCTACCTACAACACGAGTAACTTGAGTGTGCGTGCGGTGGGGCCATGCGGCACCAGTGCAAGCTTTAGCCGCGCGGTGTATGCCAACACGGCGGTGCCAACAGCACCGGCGAGCATCAGCGGTCCAACGAGCAATGTATGTGCAGGTAGCACGCAAACGTATACGTGCGCGGCTGTAGCAGCAGCAACCAGCTACCAGTGGACAGCCCCTACGAATGCTACCATCGTTTCTGGACAAGGCACACAGACAGTGACCGTTTCATTTGCATCCAACTTTGGCGCAAGCGGTTCGCTCAGCGTGAAATCGCAAAACTGTTTTGGATTGAGTACAGCCCGCACGCTTACGGTTTATAACATACCGGGCACACCGGGCACCATTGCGGGTGCAGCTACCAACGTTTGTTCGGGCAATGTTTTGACCTACAATGTAACGGCTGTTCCCGGTGCATCGAGTTATACTTGGACAGCACCGACGAACACGACGATTGTATCGGGTCAGGGAACCAACAGCATTTCGTTGAGCATTGGAGCATCCTTTGTGAGCGGCACCTTGTCGGTTCGCGCGGTGAGCACATGCGGACAGAGCGCTGCACGCACCTTGGGCTTGAGTAAGAATCCGGCGACACCTTCTGCTATGACGGGTCAAACAACGAATCTTTGTGGCGGTGGTCAGTTCACGTATTCGGTAACAGCTGTGCCTGGTGCCACGAGCTATGTGTGGACGGTTCCAAGCGGTTGCACGATTGTGACCAACAACGGCAACTCGATTGTGATGAATGTGCCGAGCACGTTTACCACAGGCACGTTGAGTGTTCGTGCTTATAACAGCTGCGGAGGCAGTTCGTTGCGCAGTGCATCACTCACGCGATTGCCAGCCACACCGGCGAGTATCACAGGTGCCACATCGGTTTGTCCAAATCAAGCGGGTGTTGTCTTTACAACGCCAGCCGTAACGGGTGTAACGCAACTTTGGGCAGTGCCGACAGGAGCTACCATTACAGCGGGACAAAGCACTACGAGCATGACATGCACATGGGGCACAGTGGCGGGTAGTGTTACGGTCAGAAGTGTAAATGCATGCGGCCAGAGCGCGGCCAGGAGCAAGAGCGTCACATTGGCAACCTGCATCGAACAGCAGGGCGACACGCCTGTGGAGGCACGACTATCGGAGTTGAATGTGTATCCCAATCCGAATACCGGGTTATTTACAATTCGAACTAATATTCCAGGCACCTACCAATTGCTCAATGGCATGGGACAATTGCTCGAAGAGTTTACGCTCGGTGGCCAGCAGTCCATGAGCAAAGAAGTACAAGGTCTTAGCGCCGGGGTGTATTACATCCGCGGTTTGAAGGATGGTACTTTTGAGCGAGTGGTCGTAGTTGAGTAGTCATTGTTAAAAGGAGAATGAAGAAAAGAGAATGGAGAACTGTAGCTTTACGGTTCTCCATTCTCTTTTCTCCAATCTCTTTTCTCCTTTAATTTTGTCTTATGCAATTCCAACGGGGTGATCGGGTAAAGTTCCTCAACGATTCAGGTGAGGGAAAGGTGGTTGCGTTTCCTTCCAAAGGTTGGATTCTGGTAGAAGATCGGGAAGGTTTTACCTACGAGCATCGCGAAGAAGAACTTGTTTTAGTCGGAAATCGATTGAAAGAGGAAGAAAGGTACGACACCACGCAGCCCGACATTGTGGATGTCGTAGAGCGAAATATCGATCGCAATTTCGCTCGCAAGGCCACAGAGCAATTCAAAGTTCTGTACAAGAACAAAGACGCGACAAATGTCAAACGAAAAGGGGAAGTCATGGAGATTGACCTGCACATTCACGAATTACTCGACAACCATGCGCGTATGTCGAACAGTGAAATCATAGCTGTGCAGCTCGAGCATTTTGAGCGGACGTTGCGCATTGCCGAGAATAAGAAGATTCAGAGGGTGGTTTACATTCATGGCATTGGCCAGGGGGTGCTTCGCGCAGAGATTCGCAAGATGCTTCATCAATACTATCCCCATTGTGAGTTTTTGGATGCGCCTTATGCTCACTATGGCTACGGGGCGACAGAAGTGCGCATTCGTCCTAATCTGAGGTGATCAGCAGTTTGAATAGCCTCATCTTCTGCATGAGTTCGTCCTTTGTTTTCATTCTTATATTCGCCCAAATCATAACCCCATGCGAATAGTTCTTCTTTTCCTTTTCGTTGCGATGAGCGCATTTCTTAGCGCGCAAGCACCGGCGTTAATTCCTTATCAAGCTATAGCGCGTGATGCTTCCGGCCAGCCCTTGGCAAGCGCCACCATCAACGCCCGATTTACGATACATGATGGAACAGCAACCGGTGCGGTGGTGTGGCAGGAATTGCAAACGGTGAGCACCAGTGCGCTGGGATTGTTTACCGCACAGCTCGGCGGCACTATTCCGCTTACCGCGGTGAGCTGGGCTAACGGCAACAAGTTCATGCAAGTTGAGATTGACTTAGGCAATGGCTTTATCGACATGGGCACACAGCAGATGTTGAGTGTGCCGTATGCGTTTTTCAGCAGCGATGCACGAAATGCAGCGACGGCCCAAATTGCAGGAAATGGAATCTCCAACATTTCTTCGCTAGGGGATACCCTGCGTCTATCCAATGGAAGCTACTTAATTGTACCTGGAATTAGTGAGGCCAATGTCAATACTTTCGTTAGCGGCTGCACCAATACCGCTGCTTGTAACTACAATAGCCAGGCTACTCTTGAAGATGGTTCATGTTATTTCGTGGGAGCTCCTTGTAATGATGGAAATGGCAATACCATAGGTGATACGTGGAGTCTAAGCTGTTTATGCTATGGCGAAGGTTTAGCCCATACTTGCGGTGTTTCCAATATCCATAATCCTAACCTGACATATGGCAGCATGACTGATCAGCAAGGAAATATTTATAAGACCATTATTATAGGTGATCAGGAATGGATGGCGGAGAATTTGAATACCAGTATTTATCGCAATGGCGATCCGATACCAACGAATCTTAATAACACAGAATGGAATTTTGCGACTTCTGGCGCATGGGCTTATGAAAATAACAATGCGACCCTTTCCTGTCCAAATGGTAAGGTGTACAATTGGTACGCTTGTGTAGATAGTCGCCAACTATGTCCGCTGGGTTGGCATGTGCCTTTGGATGATGAATGGACTCAACTAGGTGCCTTTCTTGGTGGTCCTCCGATAGCCGGTGGTAAAATGAAGTCTATGGGTACAATTGAAGCTGGAACTGGCCTCTGGCATTCACCGAATGCCTCTGCCACCAATAGCAGCGGATTTTCTGGTACCCCTTCATACGGCCGTTCCTTCACAGGGCAATTTAACGGCGTTACAGGCAATGCGGGCATTTGGTGGAGCATTTCTGAAATCGGTGTTGGAGAGGCGTGGGTCCGCTACCTCGATTTCAACGATGGCATTCTATATAGGAATTTGCTTTACAATAATTACGGCTTGTCTGTTCGCTGCCTCCGCGATTAATCATTCTCGGTTCATCATTAACCCAGCCTGCCGCTTCAGCCGTGGCAAAGGAAAGATGGATTGTTTTTCTTTTGGCCCCACGATTAAAATCGTGGGCGTTAGTGAGGGAGCAATCGTTGGAAACTGTGCCGGTTGTCCTTCGCATTTCGCATGTCTTCCTTTGCACTTGTGGCACGTGCCTCACCCCCAACCCCTCTCCAAAAGAGAGGGGAGAAAAGGCGCATGTGGCTGATAATAGCACCATTCCTCAAGGATCTTCAGGCATTGACAACCTCGCAGATCGTCACTTGCCCTTCTCCCTCTGCTTCGCTCGAACATCGGTTGTTTCGGTAATGATCCCCACTTCGGCTTACTCCGGTTAACGGCCTCGGTAGCCGAGCGCAGTCGAGGCCCGGGCCTAACCCCAGATCAATCTCCAAAGGAAGTGAGTGCACTGCATGAGTGACCAGTTGTGGCAAACCTGATACTTGCGAGAATCCGTTCCCTTGCCGTAATTAGTAATTTGTACTTCACACATCGCACCTCACCCCTCACCCCTTTAAAACCCCCATTCCACCATCTACCGCCAACACCTGCCCTGTCACCCAAGCGGATTTCGGAGATAGAAGAAACTCGACCATGTCGGCAAGCTCTCGCGGTGTGCCCACTTTCTTGAGAGGGTTTCGTTTTTGGGCGCCTTCGATTTTTTCAGGCGTATTAAGGAACTTCTCGCCTAGGGGAGTGTGCGTGAGCGAAGGGGCAATACAGTTGAAACGAATAAGCGGTGCGTATTCCGCAGCCAGCGAGCGGGTGAGTGCCTCGTTCGCTCCTTTAGCCATAGCAATCGAAGCATGAAAGGGCATGCCGGCTTGAACGGCCACACTGCTGAATAACACAACTGATGCCTCTGCACTTTGCTTCAAATTACCCAGGTAGCTTTGAATAAATGCCACGGCACCCAGTGTGTTAATTTGTAAGTCGCTCAGAAACTCTGCCTGCGTGTAGCGGTGAAAGGGCTTCAGATTGATGGTGCCAGGGAAATAAACCAGACCGTCAATGGGGCCTTCGATAGGAGGGAAGGAACCAAAGTCATATGAGTCCAATTGATGAAATTCGTCTGCATGGGTTAACTCTGTTCGACTCAATCCAATGACACGATGCCCCGCATTGCGCAAAGTTTCTGCAGTGGCTTTGGCGATTGCGCTTCCCGCGCCTGCGAATACATAAGTGCTCATATTATCGTTTGCTGATTTTGTTGTTTGTGATTGCACGCTGTGCTTTGCTTTTGAATCGATCGATCTCGCTGCTGCGAAGCTTGGCGTGTTTCGTACTGCACGCCTCCACTCGCTCGCGCCATAGACGGTAACTACTTGCCTTCAATTCACGCTTCATCAATTGCTTCACCTCGTCTTCCTTCAATCCAAATTGCACCCGAATGGCCTCGAATGGCGTGCGGTCTTCCCAAGCCATTTGGATGATGCGGTCGATATCCTCAGCGTGTTGCATGCTGTGAAAACAAGGGAAGTGGCGCACAGTTCAGAGCGGTGTCAAGTGACGAATGGCGAGTGTCGAACGGCGAATGCCATACGGCAGCCATTCGCCACTCGCCATTCGCCACTCGTAATTGTATCATTTTTCCTTTTTCTTCTTTTTTTTTGCATCCAAACGAGTTCACACTATATTTGCCGCCCGAATTTTACAGAACAATGGCAAACCACAAATCAGCTATCACTCGCATTCGTAGCAACAACGCTAAGCGTCTGCGCAACAAATACTACCACAAAACCATGCGCAATGCCATGCGTAAGTTGCGTGCGTTGACGACCAAGAAAGAAGCTTCTGCTCTTTTGCCAAAGGTGGTTAGCATGTTGGACAAACTCGCAAAAAACAGCGTGATTCACAAAAACAAAGCAGGCAACCTTAAGGGTAAGGCCCAAGTGTTCGTGAATAAGTTGAAATAATACACTATTCCGTAACGGAATAGGAAAAGGCCCTCCCTGCGGAGGGCCTTTTTTCTTTTGCGGCCATGATTACCACAAATTCTATTAAGGCGTGGTCGCCCGATGAGCGCCCGCGTGAAAAACTAATGCTGAAAGGGACACAAGCGCTGAGCGACGCCGAATTGCTCGCGTTGCTTATCGGCTCCGGCACCCGAGAAGAAAGTGCGCTTGACATGGCGAGACGTATTTTACACGACGTTAAGCACGATTTACAAGCCCTTGGTTCCATGAAGTGCAAGGAACTGACTCAGTTTAAAGGAATGGGCCCCGCCAAGGCCGTTGTGGTTGTTGCAGCACTTGAGCTTGCCAAACGCAAAATGGCTGCTGTCAGCAAGCAGTCGGCCGCAATTCGTCATTCGCGCGATGCCTATGAACGCATGCTCGAATACCTGTGGAACCTGCCACACGAGGAGTTTTGGGTAATCACGCTGACTAAGGCCAACCGTGTGCTATCAATCGACAAAGTTGGGGAGGGTGGACTGAGCGCAACCATTGCCGATCCAAAAAAGGTGTTCAGAATTGCGCTCGAGAATAATGCAGCGAGTATTATTGTAGCCCACAATCATCCCAGTGGCAATACAGACCCGAGTAACGAAGACAAACAGCTTACTCGCCGGCTTGTGTACTGCGGTAAAATGTTGGAATGCCCGGTGATTGATCATCTGGTTGTGACGGATAACGGCTATTATAGCTTTTGTGATGAAAATGAATTGAAAGAATGAAGAAGATTATTACAGTGGTTGGAGCTCGTCCGCAGATTATTAAAGCGGCTGCTTTTTCACGAGCAGTGAAGAAATGGGGTGAAGGTAAACTGCAGGAAATATTGGTCCATTCCGGCCAGCATTATGACGAGGGCATGTCGCAGGTGTTCTTCAATGAAATGGGCATACCGGCGCCGGCACACAATCTGGCCGTCGGTTCAGGTTCTCACGCAGTGCAAACAGCGCGTATTATGGAAGGTCTTGAGCGTGTTTTTTTGGAAGAGAAACCTAACGCCGTTTTGATTTATGGCGATACCAACACAACCCTTGCAGCGGCTATAGTGGCCTCCAAAATGTTCATTCCGGTTGTGCATGTGGAGGCCGGTTTGCGTTCATTCAACAAGCGCATGCCCGAGGAAATTAACCGCATCGCAACCGATCACGTGTCGACGCTGTTGTTTGCTCCCACACAAACGGCCATCGATAATCTGGAGCGCGAAGGTTTTAGCACAACGGAGAATCATGCTCCTTCCATTGATAAGCCGTTGGTGCTTCGAAGCGGTGATGTCATGTACGATAACGCCATCCATTTTTCAAACAGACCGGAAGGCGATGCTTATCTGAACGAACTTGGTCTCGAGAAAGGCAGCTATGCTGTTGCCACGATTCATCGCGATAACAATACTGATTTTCCCGATCGACTCAATAGCATTCTCGATGCGTTGAAGCAATGGTCGGCGAAGCATGCAATGCCGGTTGTGTTGCCCACACATCCCCGTTTGCTCAAGTTCTTAAGCGAATCGCAACAAGCAGACTTGCACAGCGCAGGTTTGCGATTGGTGCCACCCGCCAGCTATGTGCAGATGATTGCACTTTTGGCGTCGTCGCGACTTGTGTTTACAGACAGTGGCGGTTTGCAGAAAGAAGCCTATTTCGTCCAACGCCCATGCGTTATTCTGCGTCCGGAAACCGAATGGGTGGAACTAACCATTGGAGGTCACGCCATCGTAGCCGATGCCGACACGAACAGAATTCTTCAGGCAGCAGAAAAGCTTTTGAGTAGCACGATGGAATCATGGCCTCAGCTTTATGGCGATGGTCGCGCGGCAGAGCAGATTTGCCAATCCATTATTCAATACATCTAAGCTGTGGTTGTATATACGCCCATTCTTCATCCGCGACTCGATTACACCATGCGTTGGATGTTTTCGTTTGCTGGAGATGAGTTGCGCGTTACTTCAGACGTTACTGTTTTTACAAACGCTTCCGGTCCGAGAGTGTGGTATTGCAATGAATCTTGTCCGGTTTCGGATGCTGCGTCATTTCTGCAGGTTGAGGTGATGTGGAACGATGCTATTAGCAACCTGCAACCGGCAGTTTGTTATAAGAATAATATGCCGTTTCCCGATCTCGATGGAAGCGGGCGATTCGATCCGTTTGCATCGACTTTCTTTTTGCTCTCGCGTTACGAAGAATACTCGACTGTGTCGTTTGATGAGCATGGACGCTTCTCGGGAAAGCAGGCCTGGGGCGGACCCGCCGTTGTGCTTCGTCCCTGGGCCGATATCTGGCGAAGCGAAGTGCACACGGAAATTCGACGACATTATCCTTCTTACCATCCTTCCATTCCAGGCTTCAGAACGGTTGCAACAATTGATGTTGACAGTGCTTTTGCATTTCGTTACAAGGGTGTACGTCGAACACTGGGAGGAGTCGCAAAGGACTTCCTTCACCTGAAGCCGGGCAGAGCATTTACCCGATTGAAATGTGTACTAGGTAATGAGCAAGATCCATTCGATACTTACGATTACATCATCGACACGTGTCTTGCACAGCACATAGAGTTGCGATGTTTCTTTCTATTGGCCGACCGTTCACGCTATGATATAAATGTTGATTATCGCAATACGCAGTTGCGTGAGCGCATGGAAGACATGCGAGATGGTGTTGCCATTGTGGGTATACATCCCGGTTATGAGAGCCACAATGATATTCGAATTGTACGTTCGGAAATAGCACGTCTTGATGCTATTCTAGGGGAGAAGACAGTGCATAGCCGGCAGCATTTTTTGAAATTCAGATTGCCTGTTACTTATCGAAGATTGCTGGAATGCGACATCCGCCACGACCACTCCATGGGGTATGCCGATGTGCCTGGGTTCCGCGCAGGCACAGCTCATCCGTTTAAATGGTTTGACGTGGAGCGAAATGAAATCACGTCGCTGATAGTTCATCCCATTATCGTTATGGACTCAACGCTGCGACACTATCAGCAGCTTGATGTACTTGAGGCCAAGGAGATAATTTCACAGCTCAAATCGGAAGTTCGAAATACCGGAGGTGACTTTGTATCACTTTGGCACAATGAAACCGTTGCTGAACAAGGCGATTGGGTTGGTTGGCGTGCGGTGTGGGAGGAAGCGATTAAGCCGGGATGACAGGATGGTAGGATAGTAGGATAGTAGGATTGTAGGATTGTAGGATTGTAGGATAATAGGGGGGCAACCTTCAATTTTCAACCCGTTATTTATTTTTTGATAGCAGGATTGATCAGCGAAAGTTCATTCCCATCCCAACAAGCCCACGATTCTTGATGCATCCATTCACCTAAATTGATGTAGCGTGAACGCTCGTTGAGTCGGAAATCAATCGCCATGTGCCTATGCCCGAATACGAAATAATCGTAGTGTTTTTTTTGGAGTTCTTCGCGGCAATACTGAATGAGCCATTCTTTATCATCGCCTAAATATTCCTTGTCTTTGTGGCCTGTGGTGCTGCGGCTGTAACCCGAAAGTGATCGGGCGAGCCAAATACCGAAGTTGGGATGCAAACGAGCGAATAGCCACTGGCAAACCTTGCTTGCGAACACTTTTTTGATGAATTTATATCCATAGTCGCCCGGTCCGAGTCCATCGCCATGGCCAATCAGAAAATCCTTTCCTCCCCATGTTCGCTCAATGGGTTCTCGATGCACTTGGACACCGCACTCGCGAGGCAGATAGTCGAATATCCACATGTCGTGGTTGCCGGTAAACACATGAACGGGAATACCGCTGTCAGTGATTTCCGATATTTTTCCCAGTAAGCGCGTATACCCGCGAGGTACTGCGCGTTTATATTCAAACCAAAAGTCGAAGATGTCTCCGACTAAAAATATCTCAGCGGCATCTACACGGGCTGCTTCCAGCCAAGCGACAACTTTCTTTTCACGCACTAAACTTTCCTCTTCATTGGGCGATCCCAAATGAAAGTCAGAGGCGAAGTAAATCTTGGTGCGCGTGTTCGACATGGTGTTAACGGTTCGCGAAGTTTTCAGCGATCTTGAACGGATTCATGTTGTTGATGTTGAACTCGAACAGGATGCTCTGTGCGAAGGTAAGTGAGCGCGCGTCTATTTCATCGGCGATGTTTTGAGAGTAAACAAGCGGCACATACACTTTCAGCACGTTCGGAATAACACGCACACAAACTCCTGCATTCCACAAGGTGCGCACTTCGTTGTTGTCTGCGCCTATGATGTTCGCGTCACCGTTGTTTTTCAAAGTGGCTATACCTCCATAAATACCCAATGGCAGCTTAAACGGCACATCAATTTCAGAGGTCATCGATAGTAGATATGAGTTAGCTGACTGCAAGGTTGGTGCTGCAAGACCGCCCTGAGTGCGCATGAATTGCTGCGACATGAAGCCCGTTTGCTGGTCGCGTCCGAGGAACAAGCCTTCGTAGAGATAATCACTGCTGCCGTATTGTCCGGTGGCATTCAGATAGAATCCATTGCCCAATCCGGCATAGAGGCGAGTGCGAATTTTCTTCGCTCCTTTGCCCTTGTACACCCATTCGTGGTTGAGCGTATGCTGATGCATGACTTTATCTTGGGTGAAGTCACCAAGCTCCACCTGACTATGCCACTCGAATGTGCTGCGGGGAAGTTTCTTCTTGAGTTCCAAATCAGCGCGCCATTGGTCGGCACGCATGGATTCTTCCGTTCCCTGAGGCACGTAAAGGAAATCATTGAATTTGATCTTGCGATTTTCCTTGTACCATTCTCCTATGTTGAAGTAGGAGATGCGCACATTACCACTCAAGTCGTTTCCGGTTTTATTACGAAATAGTTTGTGTTGGATATAGGGATTCAGTACATCGTAGCTACGGACGGATTGTTCAGCATCTAAATTGGATGCGGCAAGGCCGAAGCGACGAGCCAACAGTCCGGCGCCCCAAGTCCCATTGTTATATTCTACACTTCCGAGTCCGTTGATCGTGCCTGTAATGAAACTATACATAGGGGATGCACTCCATTGAAAGTTTTTTCGGGGAATGGTGCGGTTGTGCAAATTCACACCTAACATCCATTTATTATATTCATTCCAACCAACCAATGGAATCCAAAAAAGTTGAGAGGTTTCGGGATTGTCGACACCACTCAGGAATCTAAATTTGGTGGGTTCGACAGTGCGCATGATACCCTCTGTTCGAAGGGTGTTGTCGTTGCGGTTATATTCCGGTATGCCGGCTATTGAATTCACCTTGAGGATGTCCCCTTTTTCGGCCGGGAAAGAGACTCGTGTGCTTCTATGTGGTTTGATTCCTTCGGTCCAAACCATGTTTTTCGATTGGCCATTGCGTAAAACTTCAACGGCAAACGGCGCTGCGATTTGTCCTCGGTTTTTAACTTTTACGGAATAAAGACCATCTTTCGATTTGCCTGAACGCAACGCATAGTCGACACGTTTTGTGGTGGGGATCAGATCATCAAAAAACCAATCAAGGTTTTTGCCTGAGGTGGTCTCGAAAATCTCTTTCAGGTCTTGTGGGGTGGGGTGCTTAAACTTCCACGCTTCAAAATAGGCCGCCATGCAGCGATTCAATTCGTCTTCGCCCAAATAAGCCATGAGGTAGTTGAAAGCGAGCGCGGTTTTTTTATAGACGATTCCGCCGTAGTTGAGGTTGGTGTAATCGTCGCTGGGTGCTTGAATGGGTTGGTCTTCACCGCTTCGGGCTGCAATGAGGTAGGGGAGTTCTTCGGTCAAATAATTGTATGACATATTCTCTAGACCGAGTAATTTCTGGATATCTAATTTTCCAACTTGAATGCCTACTTCCATTGCGCTGTCCTTGCGTGTAGCCATGATGGTTCTTGTTTCGAAAAATGAATTGATTCCTTCATCCATCCAGGCATTGTCTCGCTCGTTGCTTCCTAGAATACCATAGAACCAGTTGTGACCCACTTCGTGAATGATTACGGTGCGCAGTTGAGTTGTATTGCCCGAATTACCAATCACCGTGACGTTGGGATACTCCATGCCACCGCCTGCGCTGATGGTGCCGTCAACTGCGGTGCAGACATCGTAGGGATAATCGCCCGACCAAAGCGAGTAGTAATAAAGCCCGTCGCTGATGGAT
>JBILCQ010000264.1:0-3445 GCA_044353065.1 Flavobacteriales bacterium
TCCCTCTCAACACATTGGAATGAGCGAACCGAAACGATACCTGGTAACTTCTGCCCTGCCCTATGCCAACGGCCCTTTGCACATTGGACATATTGGAGGTGCTTATCTGAATGCCGACATATACGTGCGATACCTTCGCATGAAAGGCAAAGACGTTGCTTTCATTTGTGGCAGCGATGAGCATGGTGCAGCTATTACACTTCGTGCTAAAAAGGAAGGGAAGACACCTCGTGAAATCGTCGACTACTATCACGAGTTGATGAAGAAGGCCTTTGCCGACTTCGGAATTTCGTTCGACGAATACCATCGCACTTCCTCAGAAGAACACAAGGAAATGTCGCAGGCGGTGTTTAAAAAACTAGAAGCTCAAGGAAGCTTTGAAGTAGAAACTTCGCAGCAGTATTACGACGAAGAAGCTAAGCAATTTCTAGCCGACCGTTACATCATGGGCACATGTCCAAACTGCTCGAGCGATAAAGCCTATGGCGATCAGTGCGAAAAATGCGGACGTTCATTAAGTCCGCTTGAATTGATTGATCCTAAATCGACGTTGAGTGGAAGTAAACCTGTGTTGAAAGAAACATCGCATTGGTATTTGCCCATGGCGCATCACGAATCGTGGATACGCGATTACATCGGCAAAGGCGAATACCAGGGTAAACCACACCATGATCCGAAAGAGTGGAAAGCCCATGTGGTGGGTCAGTGCATGAGTTGGGTAGACGGTGGTTTGCAAAGCCGCGCCATGACGCGCGACCTGGAATGGGGCGTACCCGTGCCGGTGGCCGGGGCCGATGGAAAAGTGCTTTACGTATGGCTCGATGCGCCTATCGGATACATCACCAACACAAAAGTTTGGGCCGATAAAAATGGCAAGAACTGGGAAGACTACTGGAAGAGTGATGAGTCGCGACTGATTCATTTCATTGGCAAAGACAACATTGTATTTCACTGCATCATATTCCCGATCATCTTAAAGGAGCACGGCGATTTTATTCTTCCGCACAACGTGCCTGCGAATGAATTCATGAATTTGGAAGGCGACAAAATTTCAACTTCCCGCAACTGGGCGGTGTGGCTGCATGAATACCTCGAAGATTTCAAAGGACGTCAAGACGAAATGCGTTACGTGCTTTGCTCAATCATGCCGGAGCAGAAAGACAGTGAATTCACCTGGACGGATTTCCGTGACCGTGTGAACAACGAGCTAGCCGATATCTTGGGCAACTATGTGAACCGTGTGTTTGTGCTCATGCACAAATACTACAACGGCGTAGTGCCAGAGCTAACAGGCGCAGCTTCCGAAGCAGAGCTAGCAGCGGCAACAGAAGCTCGTCGCGCGTATGAAGCCGTGGGCAAAGCGATTGAGCAATTTAAGTTCAGAGAAGCGCTGGCCGAAGCCATGAACATTGCACGAGCGGGCAACAAGTTGCTCACCGAAACTGAGCCCTGGAAATTAATGAAGACCGACCCAGCGGCCACTGCGCGCATTCTTCATGCATGCCTAAATATGGTCGCTGATGCGGCCGCGGCGTTGAGTCCGTTTCTTCCATTTACTTCGAGCAAAATCACAGATGCTTTGCAGATTAACTATCGCTCGTGGGATGAAGTAATCCAGCGTGAGCAAATCTCAACTGGTCATACGATAGGACAACTTCCTATTTTATTTGAAAAGATTACAGACGAAACGGTGGCTGCGCAAGTAGAAAAATTAGCGCAACGACAGGCCGAGAATACTGCGACGATTGAGCCCATAAAAGACACCATCGATTTCGAAACGTTTCAGAAACTTGACTTGCGCATGGTAAAAGTGTTGGCTGCCGAAGCGGTGCCTAAGACCAAGAAACTCTTGAAACTTACGATTGATACAGGAGTCGATAAGCGAACCGTTGTCTCCGGAATAGCCGAGCATTACTCACCAGAAGATGTAATAGGGAAACACGTGCTTTTCCTTGCAAATCTGGCTCCTCGCTCAATTAAAGGGGTGGAAAGCGCCGGTATGATACTGATGGCCGAAAACCCGCAGGGTCAATTATCAATCTTGAACACAGAGCGGGAAGCAACCACAGGATCAACCGTGAAATAAGCTCCTAGGTATGAAGCGCCTTGTGTGAGTTGTTTATTAGAGGAGCTTGGGCCCTTTTCTGTTCAAAACAGATTTTACTCAAAGCACCAATAACACCTGATAGGTCATTGATGTTTTTTCCCTCTGTCATAATTGTGATTACAAATGCGGCTGAGCCTCGGTAAACAATGGCCGTTTCATGCAGTTGCACATCACTTCCGGCGGTGAAACGCTCGCCGAACTTGTGAGCAACCCGCGTACCGGAAGGAATACTCTGTAAAACACCTTGTCTAAAATCAGACTTCGTTAGAAGATCGAGCGAATACTCTGAATAAAGAGAGCTTAGATAAGAAGCATTGTAAAGCACTCGGAAAAACTTCGCCATGTCGGATGCTGTAATCTGATAGTACACATCATCCGCATTTTGGACAGGTATCGATAGCTTTAAGAAAAGTTCATCATATAACTCCTTGCTGTAAATCGAGAATAGTAAAGTCGTAGCATCGTTATCACTATGCAGAATCATTCGCTCGAGCAATTCCTGAACTGTGTAGAAATTACCAACCTGCATCGGGTTTTGGACGGGGACAAACACCGATAGTTTATTCGGTGATTGAAACTGTAGTTTCCGTTCCAGCAATGATTTATCGCGTTGAACCTGTTTAAGAATCGTCATCAACAACGGCACCTTCAGCATACTACCGGGGTAGTATTGCTGCTCACCATGAGCCGAAGTCCAATGCAGCGAATTCAGCTCTTTGTAGTAAACAGAAGCGCGCGAAATTTTTCCGGATGTTTTCTGGCTATCAATGAATGCTGTTAGATCTTGTTTCAAGGACTGAAGCGCATCGCTTTCGCAACTCACATCGGCATATAAAAATGGCTTTGTCAGAGAAGGCGAGTTATCACGAATGATAGAGACATCATCACACGGCAATTCCGTGTGCGTCATTGCCAACTCATTATTCGAATTGACCAAAGATTCCTTCTTCTTTGCATCCAGGGCCGGTTTCATTGCCAGCCATGTGATGCTTGCGGCGGCCATCATACCCAGAAGCATGAGGCCCATCCATTTTCCACTACTCATAAATTTCCTACAGGTTTGTCGTCATTTCCAGGTGACGAGGGTTCCAAATGTATAACACCGGAATTGTGCGTTTCGTTAAATATTGATACAGCATTTGAAGCATTCTTGCATTGCTGCAGCAAAAAACAGCACTAACAAGTTGAAGAGTAGTCATCTTCGTCTTGAATGCTATTCGCAATAAAACAATGAGTTTGGGAAAAATCTTGGGTTATGCTTTTATCAAACCGCGATCGAGAAGTGTTTTCGCGATCTGAACAGCATTCGTTGCGGCGCCCTTTCGCAGATTATCACTC
>JBILCQ010000045.1:0-11740 GCA_044353065.1 Flavobacteriales bacterium
AAGGGCGATTACGAAGATGTGATTGCGCTGCCGGCCGAACGCAAATGGGGAATTATTCCCCTCATGCGCACTCCACTCTACGTAAAGTGGATTGAGGGCGATTCTGTTCAATTGAACAAACTCATTGCTTCTTTCTTCGGCATCCGTCGCTTGCACCTTCCTTTTGAAATGAAGGGCGCTAGTCAAAAGTCCATACAGCTCTTGAATTTAAATTCTAACTGGACGCCATCGAAAGAGCTTGCAAAAAACATTCGAAAGGCAGAAGCCGAAAACCCGGAGTTTGTCAAGTCGGTTTCATGGTCGGACTTCTCGGGGTTCATGAAGGAGAATCATCCCTACGATTGGCCCGATGTTCAACAACAAACTATGCGAAGGCTTCATGAAAGCTCTTTAGCGCGTGGTGTTGGTAGAATAGCCGGAGTGAAGATGAATGGCCATTGGGCTGCGATGCAGTTTTATATCTGCGACTACTCGAAGGCGTATCTTATTCAGAATGCTGTGTCCGGTGATTGGCGCAACCGCGAACCCATGCCTTTCTTATTGAATACACTATTCAATCAATGGCGGCTATCCGACCTTCCGGTTCGAGTAAATTTCATGGGATCCAACAATCCGGGTGTTGCGCGATTCAATGAAAAATTCGGAGCTCTTTCTATCCATTACTGGGAAATCAAGTAGCCGGGAATTCTTGTTGAATCAGTGCTTCCGAAAGAGATAAACGGTGTAAATACCGTTGAATGATGTACGCTCAATGGGCTCACCAAAGCGTTCGAACAGATAATCATAAATTCCATTATCAGCATAACTCAATTTGGTGTTCCCGTCGTAATACGCTACCGATTGAGCATTCCCGATGTTTAAGGTAGAACTATCGTGTGAAATGATGATGCGGCTTCGCTGAAGCTCACGGCGAAGACCTTCTTTATGGCGGGCAAATCCCGAATCGGAAATCAACTTCACGCCTGAAGTATCACGCATGTGATAGGCTCCGTTATAAAAAATCGAGCGATTGAAGTAATAAGTGAAATCAAAGTCGTGATAACCGGGTCCTGCAATTCCGATATCAGCTGTTGAATGATATTCCTTGAAAACTTCGATTGCTTGCCGATTGTCAACATTGTAGGCGGGTGTGAATCGAAAACCAAGAAAAAACGGTACTAGAAAAAGAGCAGCGAATGCGAGGCGGATGGGTTTCAGCGATATTTCATTGAAAAGGATAACGATTGAAAGCATCACAGCAGGTAGAGCAAAACTTACATAGCGATCTATGAAAACTGGAAATGCGGCAGAAGCCAGAAAAAAGCAGGTAATGGGAAGAAGACTCCAATAGAGAATGATTTTTTCGGCTGTTAGAAGTTCGCTTCGCCGAATCGCAATGAAACATGCAATGATTGTTGTTGCGAATAGAATGAAGAGTGACAACGCGATAATGGTATGCCGGCTTTCTGCACGGATAAAATGTGTGATCAGAAAAAGTAAACCAATAAACGTTATCGCTGCACCTGCTCGTTTCTGTTTGTGTTTAAGCAAGAATAATCCTGACATACAACACGTGAGCGAGGCGAGCATAAAGGCTAACTCGGAGTTTAAAAATTCGGTCATGAGTTGTGCCATGCGATCTACGTTTGGCGAGGTTAACTCGAGTGCGTTTTCTGACGCAGCTGCGCTGAGTTGTCTAAAGACTAATAGGATTAAAGGTGCGGTGAGAAGAAGCGTGACCAGTGTTGCTGAAAGCACCCTACGAAACACATTGGCTTTTAACGAGGGAATCGCGAAGAGAAGAAACCATGTTAATGCCAACATAAACCATCCGAAGTAGTGGGCATAACACATAAGGGTTGTAGCGATAATCCATCCAAGGGCTGGCATGCGCGATGGTGATTCAGCGAGCTTTATCAGGAAATAGATCTGAAAGATGGCCCCCGATATCAATAGGCAATAGGCACGATCGAGATGCGAGAAATTCATGAGCGCACCCGAGCCAAGAAAGAGCAACGAACTGAAGAACATGGCGGGAAATCCGCCGATTCGTTTCCCTAATAATGCAAACGGAATGGAGCCAAGACTGATGATAATGGTGGGCAACCAGCGCACTGCTCTCTCACCGTTACCAAATAACTGGCTCCAGAAGTGTAGCAAAATTTCAAACGTAGGTGGATTGTTGCTGTCGAGAACGATTGGAATTAGTTGTCGCACCGGAAGCTGAGCGAAATAGAGTGTGTACGGCTCATCTCGGCTCATAGCTGTGTGAACATTGAACCACCCGCGCACAGCTAAGTTTATTGCTAGAATAGCAATAGAAAAAACAAAGGTCCGTGCATCAATTCCGGCAATATGACTTTTTCTGGCTTCCAAATTCACGGGTGAAAATTATTGCAATGTCAGGCATCTAAAGGAAGGCTTCCATAATTTTAGACCATGGAGTTAGAGCAACAGAATTATGGTCAATGCTTCGAGCATATCGTTCAGACCAGACGAGCGGTAAGAAAATTTAATCCGGCCGATTACGATTCGGAGGCCGTTACGCGGAGTCTTTCTCGCGCTCACCTGGCTCCCAGCAGCAGCAACATGCAGTTGTGGGAGTTTTACCGCGTGAGCTCGCCTGATACCATGAAAATGTTGTCGCGCTTTTGCATGGGTCAAAATACAACGGAGACGGCTCGTGAAATGATTGTGGTGGTGGTTCGTCCAGATTTATGGCGACGAAGAGCGCAGAGCAACTTCAATTTTGTAAAAGAAAATTTAGGGGATCGCCCTGCATTCAAAGGTCGAAGCGCATTGAGTTATTACAGTAAGCTCATGCCGATGCTTTATAACAACGATATGCTGGGCATTCGCAGTGGGATTAAAAAACTGGTCGCCTGGTTCATTGGCCTTCGTCGCCCCATGGTTCGCGAAGTTACCGGTACGGATATCCGCATTGTGGCTCACAAAAGCGCGGCATTGGCAGCGCAAACCTTTATGCTTTCCATGGTAGCAGAAGGTTACGACACCTGTCCGGTGGAGGGATTCGATAGTGTGCGGGTAAAGCGTTTGCTGAAGTTGCCGCGCCGCGCGGAAATCAATATGGTAATCACATGCGGTAAGAGAATTCCCGAGGGTATTTATGGTCCTCGCTTTCGTGTGCCGCTCGACGAGGTTGTCTTTCAACGTTGATGAAGTCGGGGCAATTCCTTGATGGTGTTTTAGATGTCACCTTGATTGCGCTCGTCGTTGGCACAACGTTGCACACCTTCTTGCCAAGTATGAAGTTGAATACCTGTGTTCTTCACCCAGCGTTCGGTCGATAACTTGGAGTACATCGGCCGTTTTGCTTTGGTTGGGAAGCGTTCACTTGAAACTGCCTCCACGGGGACGTTCAAATGATTCACGTTCACAATTTCATTTGCGAAGTCAAACCATGATGCTTCCCCGGATTGCGTGTAATGGTAAATACCGTATTCAATAGGTTTATGTTCAATAAGCTTTAATTGAATCAACTGAAGAATGTCTTCTGCCAGCAATCTGCTGTAAGTGGGTGAGGCTATTTGATCACTCACTACGGTGAGCCGTCCCTTTTCTATTGCCAAGCGTTTCATGGTCTTATAGAAGTTGTGCCCAAAGGTGCCATACAACCAGGAGGTACGCAGAATGAAATATCGATTGCTTTCCGAATCGATGGTTCGTTCTCCTGCAAGCTTGCTTTCCCCGTATACGTTCAACGGATGCACATCGTCGTCTTCCGAGTAGGCCTCTCGCTTACTTCCGTCGAAAACATAATCGGTTGAAATATGAATAAGCAGGGCTCCATGCTTTTTACATGCGTGAGCGAGATATCCGGGGCCATGACCATTAGCCATCATAGCATTTTCTCTCTCATCTTCTGCTCTTTCAACGTTGGTGTAGGCGGCTGCATTGATAACTGCATCGGGCTTCAAGGTGTTCAATCGATCTTCATTGAGCGACTCTATGGCAATATCCCACTCGGTCTTTGTAAAGAAATGAAATTCCCATTGCGGAAAGCGTGGAGCAAGGAATCGGAATTCATTACCCAGTTGACCATTGCTTCCGGTAACGGCAATGCGCAGCTGTTTCTTCATAAGGCGAAGTTAGGCGAGGCATTGCTATTTGTAAACTTCATTGCGCAGTATCTTTGGGCAAGTGGCATAGTCATTGGCTGCGAATTTGAAAACCATTACTATGAAGAAAACGATTGGGATTGTTGCACTTCTGTTCATGTTGTTGACTTTTATTGCGCCCGGCATTGCGCAGGATCGTTCGTCTAATCTGAATCTGGGTTTGCAGATTGTTCAACCCTTGGGCGACTTCGCTAAGCAATATGAAGGAGTTCCTGCTGGTGTAGCCGGCAGTTTTAGTATGCCCGTTCGTAAATCTCCTATAGAATGGGGTATCGGGTTTGCTTGGAATAGCATGGGTTCAGATGACCGCGATATCATTGCACGCATCAGTGAAAACAATACCGGAAATCAATTGGCAAAGGGAAGACTGACGGTACGGAACACAAGTACCCGATACATTGTTCACGCTCGTTTTCGCCCATTCAATGGGAAAATTCAACCCTATGCAGATGCATTCACGGGTTTGGAGGTTTTCAAAACAAAGAGCAACATTACTATAGATGATAACTCCTATACAACTGAGTTATCCGAGAATAGAGATCATCTGGATATGACATTCTTTGTTGGATGGGCGGCAGGTGTGCGTGTAAGAGTTGCCCCTAACATTTTCGTAGAGGGACGTTTTGAAAGTATAAACGGCGGACGAGTTAAATATGTGGACAGTGAGTCAGTCGAAGTAAACAACGATAACTCAATCGATTTTGAACTTCGTGAATCACTTACGAATCGTGCGGTTTACCAAGTGGGAGTCGCCTTTGGTTTCTAAGATTCGAAACGTCTGTAAAAAATAAAGGCGACCCGCCGGGTCGCCCTTTTCATGACTAACAATACTCTTCAAAAGCTGATTTCAAGTGCTCTGCAATCATATCGGCCGTGCGCCCTTCGATGTGATGACGCTCAATCATGTGCATCAATTTACCGTCTTTGAAAAGAGCAATGCTTGGAGAAGACGGTGGGTAGGGAAGCATGTATTTGCGCGCGCGCTCTACTGCTTCGCGGTCAACGCCGGCGAAACTGGTTGCCAGTTTTGAGGGTAATTTCGAGGATGTCTGAACGGCCTTGCGAACACCCGGGCGCATGCTACCCGCGGCGCAGCCACAAACGGAGTTGAGCACGACTAATACGGTACCTGCGCTATTCACGGCAGTATCTACTGCTTCGGGCGTCATCATTTCTTCAAAGCCAACCTGGTCAAGTTCCTGACGCATGGGGGCTACTAATTCTGCTGGATACATAGTTCTGTTTTTTGTATGTGTAAAAATGCACGTATTGTCGTATTGACAGCCGTGCTCTGTTGTTAATCATTTAAAACGCGGTCGATCAGTGTGCGAATCTCCTCACCACTGGAAGGTCGTGGCGCATCGACACTCACGATTTTTCCTTCTTCATCTATTAAGACAAATCGTGGAATAGAGTTTACCGCATAGAGGTAACTCATCGTTTTCTCCATAATCACACTTTGGTGCAATTGTAACCCCGACATCGTTTCTTTCGCAATGAATGCTTTCCATGCTTCTACGTCTTTATCGGTGCTCACGCTTATGAATTGAACGTTTTTACCGTGGTACGATTCCTCCAGTGTTTTTAAATAGGGAATCTCGCGCTTACACGGACCACACCACGTGGCCCACGTGTCAATGTAAAGTACTTTACCACGATAGTCACTCAGCTTGCTAACTTTTCCGCCTGCATCATAAAATTCAGCATCGGGCGCTATGCGACCGACATTCAAATGCTCGTATTGTGATGCATACTTTTTTACGGATGCTATCAATTTGTCGTCTTTCGAAACTTTTTCGAGTGTTGCTACAAAAGAAGATAGATCGGCTGTGCCAACATCGCGCATCACCTGTGGCATGAATTCGCTGATGAGAACACTTTTGTTGCGCTCTGGTTTTATCCATTCACCAATGACGGCCACCACGAGTTCGTAATAGCGCGCAGGCGATTTCACCGGATCCTTTTCGTAGCGAATGTTCGCTTCCAGGGATGCTTTGTTTAATGCGAAAGATTTATAGGAGCCATCATAGGCCATCGCTTCATCATTCAGATTGGCGGAATCAATGAATTGCTCGAGCTCTTTTGGCATTATGCTCATACCCGATTTCATTGACTGATTCTTGTAGTTGATCAGGTCGAGAGCCATCTGATAGGTGTAAATTTTTTCTTCTGTTTCTCGAAATTGCGCATTGAAGTTGGATGTCTTGTTGTTTGCGGCAAGCGTGTTTAAACGAACGTTGCGCACGGAGTCGCGCAGAAGAAAATATCGCTCTGCACTGAGAGAGCCCAATTTGAAAGTTGGATAGGCGGCAGAAAATGCGCGGTCATCTTTCGCTCGCTGAAGGATATGATTGCAGTAGGTCGCACTTGATCCTGTGATTTTGGAATCCGTAATATTGACTCCTGAAATCGATAGTGTCACATTATCCGAGGGAAGTAAATAAATGAGAAGACTTTGTCGATTGTAGTCAATCGTGAAGTAGTTGGCGGTGTTCTGCTCGATAAACAAATCGAATTTTCCCTCAGCATTTAATTTCACCGTATCGGTTCTGCCTTGATGTTTCAACAAAAAGAAATCGCGTTGCGGATTACTTACGTCGCCCTTCAGATTTGTTTTGGCTGTCTGGCCGGATACAACCAGCGGAAGTGCCATCCACAAACAGAACCCAATTAACAGAATAAAGAAATGCTTCATGATTTCAAGTTAAGAGCAATGCTCAATTCGTCCAGTTGTTTTTGATCAATCGTACTCGGTGCGTCAATCATAACATCGCGGCCACTGTTGTTTTTGGGGAACGCAATGAAATCGCGGATGCTTTCAGCACCACCAAAGAGAGCACACAAGCGGTCGAAACCGAAGGCAATGCCACCATGCGGAGGCGCGCCATATTCAAAGGCATTTAGCAAGAACCCGAATTGTTTTTGGGCTTCGTCAGGCGTGAACCCGAGAAGATTGAACATGCGGGCTTGAATGTCGCGGTCGTGAATTCGAATGGATCCGCCACCAATTTCAACTCCGTTCAAAACAAAGTCATAGGCATTTGCGCGGGCATCACCCGGTGATGTTTCGAGTAAATGAAAGTGTTCGGGTTTCGGTGCGGTAAACGGATGGTGCATGGCAAACCAGCGTCCTTCCTCTTCGTTCCATTCTACCAAGGGGAAGTCGACAACCCACAAAGGTTTGAAGTCTTCCGGATTGCGAAGATTGAGCTTGCTTCCCATGAGCAAACGGAGCTCGCTCAATTGTTTGCGCGTGGTGTGTAGGTCTCCGGAAAGAATCAGCATCAAGTCGCCGGCGTTGGCACCTGCTGTTTGTGCAATCATTTTCCAATCTTCAGGTGAGTAGAATTTATCGACCGACGATTTGAAAGTTCCATCTTCATTGCACATGCAATAAACGAGTCCCTTCGCTCCTATTTGTGGTCGCTTCACCCATTCCGTCAACTCATCGACTTGCTTGCGTGTGTAGTTTGCGCAACCGGGGACTGTGATTCCCAACACAGCTTCAGCGCTATCGAAAATCGCAAATCCTTTTCCCTTCATGCTCGAGGTCAAATCCTGAAATTCCATACCGAAGCGAACGTCTGGCTTATCGTTTCCGAAGCGGCGCATGGCTTCGTCGTAAGTCATACGCGGAACACCCGCGATATCAATTCCTTTCACCGTTTTGAACAGATGACGAACCAATCCTTCGAATGTGTTTAGAATATCTTCCTGCTCTACAAACGCCATTTCGCAGTCGATCTGTGTAAACTCGGGCTGACGGTCGGCGCGCAGATCTTCATCGCGAAAACAGCGCACGATCTGATAGTATCGGTCGTAGCCGGCTACCATCAAAATTTGTTTGAATGTTTGCGGAGACTGAGGCAGGGCATAAAACTGACCGCCATTCATGCGTGAAGGAACCACGAAGTCTCGCGCTCCTTCCGGTGTGCTCTTGATGAGGTAAGGCGTTTCCACTTCCATAAAGGCAAGTGAATCGAGGTATTTGCGAGTTTCAATTCCAATGCGATGGCGCAGCATCAGATTATTCTTCAATGGATTTCTGCGCAGGTCGAGATAACGCCACTGCATGCGCAAGTCATCACCACCGTCGCTTGTGTCTTCAATCGTGAATGGAGGAGTTTTACTTCCGTTTAGTATTTCCAATTTAGAAACCTGCAGTTCGATATCACCTGTGGGCATGTTCGCGTTTTTGGCAAAGCGCTCAATCACGGTGCCGGTTGCTTTCACCACAAATTCACGACCCAATGAGCGTGCTGCAGTCATAATCGCCGCATCCGTTTTGCCTTCTTCGAAATACAACTGTGTTATGCCATAGCGGTCGCGCAGATCGACCCACAGCATTCCGCCTTTGTCGCGGCTGCGTTGCACCCAGCCGCTTAGGGTTACTTCTTGTCCGTTATGTTCGATGCGGAGTTCTCCGCAGGTGTGTGTTCTGTGCATACAATCTGAAAATGAATGGCCGCAAAGATAAATCGCACCAGGCTTGGAACACGATTTATCCATCTCCCCAAAACAAAAACGGCCGCCACAGGCAGCCGTTTTAATTCTAAATGCTATTTTCTACTTCAACGTAAAGTTCACAGGGATGGTCATAACCAGACGAACCGGACGACCGTTTTGTTTAGCAGGCGCAAACTTTTTGAGTTTCTTCACAGCGTTTTCCGCTACGCGACTCAAGTTCGGTCCACCCTGAACACCGCGCTGAACGCGAACGTTGGTTACTGCACCATCTTTTTCAACTACGAACTGCACATAGACTTTACCCTGGATGTTGTTTTCCTTTTCCATTTCCGGATAGGGAGCGTTTTCCATGATGTCTTTCTGCATTTGCAATTCACCGCCGGGGTATTGTGGCATTTCCTGAGCAAATGACACCGGTTCTTCCGGCTTCACTTCTTCAATGATGGTTACCACTTCTACCGGACCTACCGGACCTTCTTCACCTTCTTGCGTAACAGTTGAAATGTTTTGGTCTTTCAACTCTTCCACAGCTGGTGGCGGATCTTTCACCTCTTCCTCCGTTACCTCAATCTCAGTGAACTTGATTTGTTCAACGGTGGGTGGTGGTGGTGGTGGCGGCGGTGGCGGTGGTGGTGGTGGTGGCTCTTCCGGATTGGTTGGAGGAGGAGCCAACATCTCAACGATTTTTTCAGCCGGAATCTCGATTTTCTCTTCAGCTTTTTTGCCGAAAATCATCGGAGCCGTAAATCCTGCACCGGCCACAAATACGGTCGATCCGAGGGCGATGCCCAGGGTCATACCGTGACCTTTGCGAATTTTGTAGGCGCCATATTCTTTGAACTTGTCTTGGAACACAATGTCGTTGCGTTCCTTGTTCAGAATATTGGTCCAGCTGACGTCTAAGCTCACAGCGGTAACTACTACCGCGATGATGAGCACTACAATTAAACCTGTCATAGCTGTGAGTTTTGGGTTAGTATTGAATTCACCTGTTGATACCGCTTGGCAGCAACGGCGTTCAATAACTGTTTATTTTTTCTTCAAATCCAATTCTGATGCACGCTGGCGAACTGCTATGGCCTCTGATTCGGCCATGTCCTGAATGGCGCGCTTGCGCACATTGCAGATGTTGAGTTCATCCATTGCACTAATTACATTTTTGAATTTAGTTTCATCTACTGTTTTTATTACTACGAACGGAGCATCCTTCGCGCCTACAACTTGCTTGTAAGCTTCTTCGTAGGTGGCTTCGTCAATCTCTTTGTTTTCGAGTTTTGCCTTCAATTGAATCACCTGATCATTCACTCGATTGTTTTTGTCGAGCATGATTTTTCGGAAACCATCTTTCGACAAATCGGTAAGGATGAGCTCAGTGCTATCGGGCTTGAAAGCTCCGGAGTAATAAAAAACTTCATTTTCATGTTCGCCAAGAAGAAGGGTAGTCGCCAAGGCATCATCGAGCTTGGTCTTGTCCTCCTTATCATCCACCTCTTTCGGGTAGATAATCTCCATGGCTTTCGGCTTGGCTAAGGTTGCAGCTAACACGAAGAACGTCAGAAGAAGGAACGCCAAGTCGACCATGGGTGTCATGTCGATTCGTGCCGAACCTTTCTTCGCTTTCTTTTTTCCGTGTTTACCACCACCACCACCGCCTTCTACTATTTCTGCCATTGTATTTGGGTCTTAAGAGGTTGGTTGTTATTGTGCGTTCAGATTTGCATCTGCGTTGGTGTCCGAACCTTCCAGGTTTGTAACCATGTTGAATTGAAAGATTTGCTTATCGCGGAATACGTCAATGACTTTTTCCACTTTTGCATACTCGGTATTGGCATCGGCCTTAATGGCGTAGCGCAATCCCTCTTCTTTCAATTGTTCTCTGGTAATGCCCTGTTCAGTAGCGTCATCTACAAACGCATAGTATCCTTCCTGAATCCAGTCGCCCAACTGATTGTTGAGTGAATCGAGAGGAATTCCCTTGCCGGCCTTATCGAGAGCAGCTTTCACATCATCGTCGCCCGAGATGTATTGAGCCAGCAATTCGATGGGTTGTCCGAAAGTTCCCATTTTGGAGAAGTTCTCAATTTGCTCCTGCGTCATTTTGACCGCCGGATAACGCACCATCATGCGTTGGATGAGTTTCTCACGAACAGTTCTGCCTGAAATATCGAAGTAGGCGCGACCTGCAGTATCTATCGTCACAAGCAACACTTTCTCAGGAAGCTGAGTGAGTGATGTTGACGATGGCGGGTCGGCTTCAATCGGTTCCATGTTGCGGAACTTAGCCGTGAGCATGAAGAACGTCACCAAGAGGAACGCAAGGTCAACCATGGGCGTCATGTCCAGGCTGGGTGCGCTTTTGGGTATCTTGATTTTTGGCATCGTTCTGCTGTTATTTACGAGTGAATAAAAGCAGTGCGATTAGTGCTTAGAAGCGAATGTCTGTGCTACAGAGAATCCGGCTTCATCAATACCATAGGTAAGTTGGTCGATACGGTTGCTGAAGAAGTTGTACAACAAAATCGCAAGTGCAGACGCCAAGATACCGAGGAAGGTATTGATAAGTGCTTCAGAGATACCGACAGAAAGTTGAGCAGGATCCGGAACACCGGCAGCCATGGCCGAGAACGACTTGATCATACCCGATACTGTTCCCAAGAGACCGATCAATACCCCGAGTGATGCAGAGGTTGAAAGGATAACGAGGTTCTTTGAAAGCATTGGCAACTCGAGTGAAGTCGCCTCTTCAAGCTCTTGCTTGAGAGCAGTAACCTTCGACTCTTTGTCCATGGAACCATCGGCAGAAAGAGTTTTGTATTTCACCAAACCGGCGCGCATTACAGCTCCTACTGACCCTTTTTGCTTGTCGCATGCTGCGATAGCTGCGTCAATCTGGCCGTTGTTGAGCAAATTGCGTACGTTGTGAACGAACTTGTCTACGCTTCCTGTGCCACGAGCCTGGAACAAGCTGATGAGACGCTCGAGGAAGAATGTCAATACTACAATGTTTGTAGCAATAAGGAAAGGCACGATGAATCCTCCTTTGTAGATGGTTCCATACAAGTTACCATCGATTGGGTGACCGAGGTGTGGGTCGCCTCCTTCGAAATTGGCCGGATTACCCAGTACAAACATGTAAATGAGCACACCCACGATGA
>JBILCQ010000265.1:0-3443 GCA_044353065.1 Flavobacteriales bacterium
ATGTTTTGCTCATATGCCCTTCCTCGTTTGCGAATATTATATTGAAGATCTTCAACATCGAGGTAGAGATACACCATTAAATCGGGCTTGGGACATGAAGCTTCTACTATTTCATACATCTTCATAAACAAATCATACTCATCCTTATTCAGGTTGTTCTTCGCGAAAATCTGACACTTGCTGATGAAATAATCGGATATAATATTCGGCGAGAACAAATCGGCCGTATTCAATTCGCGCTTCAGCTGTGAAAATCGTTCGGAAAGAAAACTGAGCTCGACCGGAAATGCATATCGTTCGGGATTTTCGTAAAACTTAGGTAGGAAGGTGTTCTCTGCAAACTCTTCGAGGACCAATTTTGCACCAAGCTCTTCGGCCAGCAACTTAGACAGACTGGTTTTCCCTGCCCCGATGTTTCCCTCTATCGATATGTACTTGTAGGGATTCACTGACGTGTCACTTTTCCCGGATCCTTGCAAGCCTTGAGCAGCTCGGCAACGGACAGTTTCAATTTCGGATGAACAACTTCAGAAGCGATTTCCGCCAAAGGTTCCAACACAAATCGACGTTCCGCGATTCGTGGATGCGGAACCTGAAAACTTTCACTTTCGACGATTTCTTCATCGATGAAAAGAACATCCACATCCATCTCGCGCGACACATAGCCATTGTCACTGCGCTCACGTCCGAAGAATTCTTCCAGTTCAGCGATTTCTGCAAGCAGTTCTTCGTTCGTCAACTCGCTTTGAATATGTACGACTTGGTTCAAAAAATTAGGCACATCTGTCATGCCCCATGGTTCGCTTTCGTAAACCGAAGAAACGGCAAGCACATCACCAAAATTGAAGTCGATGAACCCGATAGCCTCCTCAAGGTTGGCCTCACGTTCGCCGAGGTTGCCGCCGATGCATAAGTAGATTTGACGTAGCATGCGCCAAATATAAGGGCGAAGGGCGAAGGGCGAAGGGTGAAGGGTGAAGCCAGTGCGATGTCTATCTTAGCAGGCGAATGATGAATGAAGAAACCATCGTAGCTCTATCGACAGCGCCCGGCATTGGGGCCATTGCGCTGGTGCGCATGACCGGACCTGAAGCGGTGCGAATTGCACAAGGCATTTTTAGTAAGGATATACAAGCTGCACCTTCGAGCAAAGCCATTCACGGATGGGTGGTCGAAGGAGAACAGCGCATCGATGATGTGTTGCTCACAGTTTTTAGGGCGCCGCATTCGTTTAGCGGCGAAGACACCGTGGAAATCGCTTGTCACGGTTCACTCTTTATTCAGTCTGAAATTTTACGGCTGCTCACACATGCCGGAGCACGCATGGCCCGCGGAGGTGAGTTTACGATGCGTGCGTTTATGAACGGCAAGATGGACCTTTCGCAAGCGGAGGCCATTGGCGATTTGATCGCTTCGGAATCGGCTGCGGCACACAGTCAGGCAGTACATCAAATGCGCGGCGGATTTTCGAAAGAGATAAACGGACTGCGCGACCGCCTCATTCATTTTGCTGCGCTGGTTGAACTGGAGCTCGACTTTGCCGAGGAAGATGTGGAGTTTGCCAATCGCGAGCAGTTTCGCGCCCTGCTCACAGAAATTTTGTCGGTTGTAGAAAAGTTGAAAGCTTCTTTCAAGCTAGGCAATGTGCTGAAGTCGGGCGTTCCTGTCGCTATTCTGGGAGCACCCAACGCCGGGAAGAGCACCTTGCTTAATGCCTTGCTCAATGAAGAGCGCGCCATCGTCTCTGACATTGCCGGCACCACGCGCGACACGATTGAAGAGCACATCACCATCGACGGTGTGCGATTCAACTTCATCGATACAGCAGGAATACGCGATACGCGCGACACGATTGAAAGCATCGGTATCAGCCGCGCAATCGACAAAGCCCGCAGTGCGTCGGTCATACTGCTCATTTTCGATGCAACGAGCACGCAATACGATGCGTTTTTGAATTTCCGTGAGTACTTGATGAAAGAAACGGGCGACGACAAGCACATTATTATACTCGCCAACAAAACCGATGATGTTCATTTCGACGAAGGAGTATTTGACAAGTACTTTGGAAGTGAAACATCACTTTTGAAAATATCGGCCAAGCAAGGCACTCATATCGAAGAGCTCAAGCAAGCCCTGCGCAATGCCATTGACCTGGGGAAGGTGAACAGCGGCGAAACCATTGTCACCAATGCACGACACCATGCAGCGCTGAGCAAAGCCGCCGAAGCACTCACAGAGGTCTTGCACGGCCTCGACACCGGCCTAACCGGCGACCTGCTCGCCATCGACATCCGCCGCACGCTGCACCACCTCGGCGAGATTACAGGGAATGTATCACCCGATGATTTGCTGAATCATATCTTCAGCTCGTTTTGTATCGGGAAGTAGAATTTTCATCGACAATCCCGCGCTTTGCAGGCGCGTATTGCTGCAACCATTGGGTGGAATACACCTACTTATGGGAACAACTTCTTATATCTTTTATTCAGCAATTCAATGTATTCCTCTTGAGACTGCTTAGATAAAAAGCTTTGTTTAATCCATGAAATCCAGACAGGCAGAACAGCTTCAAACCTATTATAAACAGCTTCCAGTGCTTTGTCGGAAATTTTCAATGACGTTGCCAATACTTGAAAGTCATTGCGATTCAACTTGCTCTTTTTTCCGTTGATGGTTAATGCCGACTCTTCCTTGTCTTCGGGCATTACAATAGTGGTATTGATTAGATCATATGCAGGCGCAAGCTCGTATTCGCCCAGTGCATTTTCCAACAGCGAAAAATTCTTTAAGTGCATGTCGGCATTGCCGGTGAGGTAGCAGAAAAGTACCAGCTCGAACAGACGTTGCGATTCATATCCTTTGTTAGTTGTAAATGCTTGATTGATCTTTCCAATCTTCTCGATCGAGCCGCGATATTTATGCTCAGTTAGGTTTTCACTTAATTGACAAAAATCTTCTACTGCGACTTTTTCACCCTTCTTTCTATCAAAACGCTTCGTTATATAAGCGAGCTCACCAGACTTCAAACGAACCAAGCCATGGACGGCTGTTTTAATGTTCACCGATTCTGCTAAATGCATGGTGAGATCTTCATTTTCCGGAAGCTCCTTGAATTGGTCGGATGGGGGTTTTAAAATATAATCTCCATGTAAACCCACTATCGTTAAACGGGAAGGCACGTTTTTCTGTTTATCAACATTAACAGACAACTTAGGCTGGACTCCCGTTACTGCCTTGCTTTTAATGATGATTTGTTTGGCAAGCTCTTCCAACTCTTTCAAGTCAAAATCAATAACGGGCGCCTGCGTTGAGCCAAATAATTTTTTAGCACAGCTCGGATGGAAATTATGCTGGCCCATTTCAAGAGGCTGATAACAGAATAAGCACTTGCTCATGATTCTAATTCTTTCGGTGTGACGGATACACAACCTATACAATCTTTA
>JBILCQ010000046.1:0-11738 GCA_044353065.1 Flavobacteriales bacterium
CTGGAAAAAGAATTGGAGAAAAACCTGGCGCTGCGCGTTCAGGAAACAGATAAGGCAGACCGCTTCATGGTATTCGGTCGTGGTGTACTTCACCTGTCTGTATTGATTGAAACCATGCGTCGTGAAGGCTACGAACTTCAAATCGGACAACCGCGAGTTTTGGTAAAAGAAATTGATGGCCAGAAGCACGAGCCAATTGAAGAATTGACTATCGACTTGCCAACCGATATGACAGGTACTGCCATTGAAGCAGTAACCAAGCGCAAAGGCGAAATGAAAAACCTCGAACCAAAGGGCGACCGCACGGTGCTTGAGTTTGAGATCCCTTCGCGAGGTATTATCGGTTTGCGCAGCTACATGCTGACAGCCACACAAGGGGAAGCCATCATGTCGCACCGCTTCAAGGAATACCAGCCCATGAAAGGCGAAATTCCGGGACGTTTGAACGGATCACTCATCTGCATGGAAACCGGTAACGCGGTGGCCTACAGTATTTCGAACCTACAAGACCGCGGAAAGTTTTTCGTAGACGCAATGGACGAAGTATACGAAGGCCAGGTAATCGGCGAGCACTCACGCGACAATGACCTGGTGGTGAACGTAACGAAAACGAAGCAGCTCACCAACATGCGTGCTTCGGGCACCGATGCTAAGAACGTAATGGCTCCGCCAATTCGTTTCAGTCTCGAAGAAGCGCTTGAGTACATTGGCGCTGATGAATATGTTGAAGTAACACCGAAGAGCATTCGCTTACGTAAGGTGTACCTCAATGAAAACGATCGCAAACGTTTTGCAAAGCAGTTTCAGCAGCAGTAAGCTGTCCTGATAGAATACAATTGCGCCCCCTGACTGTAAGCGGATATCTTTTTCGCTTCAAGTCAGAGGGCGCAGCTTTTTTGCGTAACTTTAGATAGTGATTTTACTCGTTGCAATTAAGAGTAATTTTATGAGTTAAGTGTACATGATACACTTTGTATATATTTGGGACCTATTCGATTCGATTACCATGAAAAAACAAATTCTTAGCGGACTGCTACTCGCTTTGCCATTCCTGGGCAACTCGCAGATTCTAACAACCAATCCTCCATTTCCGACACAGACTGACGTTATTACCATTACCTACAATGCTACTTCAGGTAACGGGGAACTCACCAATGTGGTTCCGCTCTATGCTCACACAGGAGTCGTGACGCAAAACGACGTCGACAATTGCGTGAACAATTGGCAATATGTGAAGGGTCCTGATAATGTTTGGGGAACTGCCAACAGCTCGTTGCTCCTCACCCCGCAGGGAAGCAACAACCACGTTATAACAATTCAGCCCAGCACCTATTACAACGAAATGCCGGCAGGGACTGACGTTGCGCGCTTGATGTTCGTTTTTAGAAATGCAAATGGATCCACTGTGGGTCGAAATGCGGATGGCTCCGATATCTATATTGACCTCTATGAGCCGGGGTTTCATGCCGGCATCTTGCGTCCATTCCAAGAAGTAGTCAATGCAAGCGTGAATGAAAACATTCCTGTTCAATGCGCTTCATCATCGCCAGCTACACTTACTCTCACAATTAATGGAGAGGTAGTAGCAAGCGCGGACAACGCTACCGTTCTCAATTATACTTTTAATGAAAGCACCAATGGCGGATATGATGTTGTGCTCACGGCTAATGATGGTGTGAACACAGCAAGTGAAACAATTCTCATCAACATCAACCCGCAACCTGCTGTACTTGCCTCGCCGAGCGGAACACAAGATGGTATCACTGTAATCGACAACAACACGGTTCGATTGCAACTGCATGCACCCAACAAGGATTTTGTCTATGTGCTGGGTGACTTCAACAACTGGCAGTTCAACGCGGCCTACCTCATGAACCGCACACCCGACGGCAACAAATACTGGTTGGATATCACAGGACTAGATCCGAACACTACCTATGCATTCCAGTACAGCATCGATTTGGAAGACATGCGCATTGCGGACCCATACACCGAAATGGTCCTTGACCCGTGGAATGATCCCTGGATTCCGGCCAGCACATTCCCTAACATTCCGGAGTATCCGCGATGCAGCACCACACAAATTGCCTCTACATTCAAAATCAATGATGGCGATTACAACTGGACTGACGCTTCTTACGTTCGACCTCCGGCAGAGCGATTGGTGGTGTATGAATTACTGGTGCGTGATTTTATCGCTGCTCGCAATTACGAAACGCTTATCGACACGCTCGATTACCTGGATCGTTTAGGAGTTACCGCCATCGAGCTTATGCCCATCAATGAATTTGAAGGTAACGACAGTTGGGGATACAACACTTCATTCTTCTTCGCTCTCGACAAAGCTTATGGAACGAAAGAAGCATTCAAGAACTTCGTCAATGAATGTCATAATCGCGGAATTGCTGTGCTTATGGACATAGTTGTAAACCACGCCTTCGGTCAAAACCCGATGGTGCGCATGTACTTCAATCCCGATGCAGGCCAATACGGTGAGCCGACGGCAGAGAATCCCTGGTTCAACCCTACTCCTCGACACGATTTTAATGTTGGGTATGATTTCAACCACGAAAATCCGCTCACGCGCAACTTCTTCAAACGTATGATGCGTTACTGGATCGATGAATACCATGTAGATGGTTATCGTTTCGATTTATCGAAAGGTCTAACCCAGAATTATACGCTGGGCAACATCGGAGCATGGGGCGCCTACGACCAAAGTCGTGTCAATATTCTCAATGACTACTACAGCGACATTCAATCACACGAACCGGGTGCTTATGTTATTTTGGAGCACCTTGCCGATAACAGCGAAGAAACGGCACTGGCCAATGCCGGTATGATGCTGTGGGGAAAAATGACTACGGAGTATGAGCAGGCAAGTATGGGTTACAACTCGAACTCAGACCTTACTTGGGGAGTATATTCTTCACGAGGTTGGAGCCAGCCACGTTTGGTGAGCTATGGTGAAAGCCATGATGAGGAGCGTCTCATGCACAAGAACCTCAATTTTGGTAACAGCAGCGGCGGCTACAACATTCAAAACCTAGCGACAGCATTAAAACGTCAGGAATTGGCGCACGCCTTCCTCATTCCTATTCCCGGTCCTAAAATGATATGGCAGTTCGGCGAACTTGGTTATGACTATTCCATCAATTACTGCAACGACGGATCGATTAATACAGATTGCAGAACGTATGCAAAGCCCGTTCGTTGGGATTATCGTGACGTTGAAAACCGCTACAATGTTTACCGCGTGGTGAGTGCCTTAAACGACATCAAGAAGACCAACCCAATCTTTTCAACTACTGACTTTGATGTAGATTTAGGTGGGCTGGGCAAACGCATTCACCTTAACACACCTTCATTGAAAGCAACCATTGTCGGTAATTTCAACGTAACATCGATCAACATGGTACCCGGATTCCAGCACACAGGTGACTGGTACGACTTCTTCAGCGGCAACACAATGAATGTATCCGATGTGAATGCATCCATGAGTTTCCAACCGGGTGAATACCACGTTTACTTTGACCAGCCCATTTTTGCGCCCGATAACACAGTAGATGTCGCCGAAGCAATGGATTTGTTTGGCTACCAATTCATGGTCTATCCGAATCCGGCAGGAGAACAAGTGACTATTGGATTCAACAATACAGGAGCACAGAAAGTCATAGTTGAGCTTCTCGATTTATCAGGTCGTCTTGTCGAACAAATCGATAGCCGCAACATGCCTGCTGGTGTGCAAACGTTTGACTGGAACGCAAGTCATGTCGAAGCAGGAACTTACTTCGTTCGTATACGCAGTGAGCTTTTCAACGACACGCATCCTTTGATCATTCGCAAGTAAAAAATCAGGTAAGTGTTGAATTTACACTTACCTGATTTTACTTATGTTTGCCCTAACATTAACCAAGCCCTAAACAAATCTCAATAATGAAGAAATTCTATTCTTCGCTCGCCTTGTTTTTTGCTATCACCTGTGCTGTATCAGGTCTAGCTCAAACCGTTAGCGGAAAGGTATACGATTCGGCCAATCAAACACTGCCGGGCGTTGTGGTGAAAGACAAGCAAAGCGGCAACGGCGCAGCTACCGATATAGATGGAAATTTCAGCTTGAATCTTACTGCAGGTAAACACACACTTGAGTTTGTGCTGATCGGTTACCTCAATCAGACAAAAGAAATATCACTCACCGAGGGGCAAAAGCTCACACTCAATATCACCCTCCAGGAGGATCAGAAAATGACCGAAGAGGTAGTGGTGGTAGGTTATGGCGTTCAACGTAAACGCGATGTAACCGGCTCTATCACGCGGATCGATGGTAAAGAACTCACGCAAGTTCCGGTTCCGAGTTTTGAAGCGGCACTTCAGGGGCGTGGCGCAGGTATTCAGGTGTCACAAGGTTCGGGTTTGGCCGGTTCCGGCTCGCTTGTTCGTATACGAGGTATCAGCTCCATTTCGGCAGGTGGCGACCCTCTGTATGTAGTCGACGGAATTCCCATCACCCAAAATCCATTTTTGAGAGGAAACTCCGGGGCCATGAACTCGAACCCGCTCACGTTCCTCAATCCCAATGACATTGAGAGCATCGAAGTACTGAAAGATGCCGCTGCGACCGGTATCTATGGATCACGAGGTGCAAACGGGGTCATACTTATCACCACCAAGCGAGGCAAAAAACAAGGTCTGAGTGTTGATCTGAACGTTCGCCTTGGAACATCGCAAGCAGCATCGAAGCCCAATATGATGAACACTGAGGAGTATCTGCAGATGCGCCAGGAAGCTTGGGAAAACGATGGAGGAACGGGCTATGTATGGTTGCCAACCCTTTCCGGCGCGAATGACTCTCCGGAAGTGCGCGAGCAGAAATACAAGGAAGCCAGGAAAACCAACACCGACTGGTTCGATGAATTGACAGGAATTGGTATAAAGCAGTCCTACAATATCGGTATTAACTACGTACTTAAAAACGCGAAACTATACGGTAGTTTGAGTCACGACGACAATGGTTCTTACATCATCGGCAACAGGTTTGTGCGCAACAGTGCGCGCCTGAACACCGATTTCAATATCGGCAAAAATGTAATCTACAGCGTGGGTGGATCATTCACGCAGAGCGTGAACAACCGTGTAGACGCGGCCTGGAGTGGAGGTATCGGTGAAGCCATGTCGCACGCCCTACCCTACTACCCTGTATATGACACAAGCGGTAAATTCTTTATGTGGAATGGCGGTTATTCCAACCCTGTGGCATATCGCGAACAACGCCAGTGGGTGAACTTGGAAAAGCGTGTCCTTACCAATCATTCTTTGACTTTAATCATCAACGACAACTGGTCCATACGAGGAACGGGGTCTCTCGATTATCTCGATCAGGTTGAAATGAAATTCATCCCAATTGGAACCAACGCCGGTGCACAACAGAATTATGCAGAAAAATTCCCGAGCTGGATTACCAACTGGAATTCGAATGGAACCCTCAATTACAACAAAACATTCAGGGATAAGCACCGAATTAGCAGTTTAGTCGGAAGCGAGATTCAAAGCTCCATCACGCAAGGTTACTCGCAGGTTCGATACCCCGGATTGGCTGCTCTGCCTACTGCAAGTGAGGTAGCCGCTGACACTATCAAACCGCAATACGACACTCCCTATGAAGAGATCACAACCTTTGTAAGCTTCTTCGGTCGTGTCAACTATTCGTTTAACGATAAATACTTCCTGCAATTGGTTTCGCGCGCTGACGCATCTTCAAAGTTTGGTGCCAATAGCAAGTGGGGAAATTTCCCTTCCGCATCAGTCGGATGGATTGTAAGCGAAGAAAATTTCCTGAAAGAAAGCAAGGTGATTAACTTCTTGAAAATTCGCGGTAGCTGGGGAGTTACTGGTAACGCAGATATTCCTCGCACTGCGCAATACGAAACCTGGGCTTTAGGCGCTTCCGCGTATAACAACAGCAACATTCGCTATCAAACACAATTGGGTAACCCTGATCTCAAGTGGGAAACATCGCAAATCATTGATGCGTCTATTGAATATGGCTTGTGGAACGATCGAATCCATGGAACTATCTCAGCTTATAGCAAGCGCACCAACGATGTATTGCTTCAATATAATGTTCAGACAAGCACCGGCTTCTCGAATATATGGGCGAATGCGGGTGAAATCCTCAATCAGGGCCTTGAGTTTAGTATCAAGTCGAACAACCTCGGCCCCAATTCGAAGTTACAATGGGTCACTGACTTCAACATTTCAAGAAACATGAATGAAGTAATCAGCATTGGAGAATTCACCCCCGATGCATTGAGCGGTGGAACAAACGATTCGCGCGTTCAGATTGGTAAACCGGTGGGTTCTTACTTCTTGGTTCCCTTCGCAGGTATAGACCCGGCCAACGGGAAACCGATGTATTACGATTTGCAAGGCAATATTACCTACACCTATGACTTGAATAATCGCCAATACGCAGGTGCCGGTTTGCCGAAAGGGTATGGCGGTATAACCAACACGTTCACCTATGGCAGTTGGTCGCTGAGTGTATTCATGACATACAGTCTTGGTTCTAAAATTTTCGATTCATCTGGCAAACGTCAATTGGGCGTAACGACCGATTGGAATATGCGTACCGACAAATTCGACCGCTGGCAAGGACCCGGCGACACCGATGCCCAGTATCCGCGTCAAACACTTTTGGAAACTACTTATGGCTTGCAATCGGGCAATCCTTGGTGGAACACTACGCTCTTCATTTACGACGCCGACTATCTTCGTATGAAGAACATCAGCTTGAGCTATAACTTCAAGCTGAAAGAAAACAGTCCGCTGAAAAACCTAAGCGTTCAGGTAGCTGCATCGAACTTATTCGTGATTACAAACTTTGTGGGACTTGACCCGGAACTGGTGCGCGATTTCGAAAACCCTCAGGATCGCAACTTGAGTCCTAACACTACCTACCTCACGCCGCCTCAAGAAAAGAGCTATTTCGTAACCATCAGTGCCAACTTCTAAACCAACCAAGTTCATGAAAAAGATTCTCATACTCGCATTCTGCTTCACACTTCCGTTGGTCTCTTGCAAGAAATGGCTGGATCAACCACCGCAAGGCAACCTGCGTGAAGACCTTTTCAATACCGCTCAAGATGCGCAGGAAACGCTGAACAGCTGTTACGATGCGTTAGCCAATTTGTATGACGGCAGAATTCAAAGCATCTCAGAACTGCTAAGCGACAACCTCGTGCAGCCCAACAGCAACAACGACTTGCGCTCAGTATATGCGCGCCAGACAACCTTCTTCAATGGAACAACAAACAAGGTTTATCAAGATCTTTACACGGTAATCTGGAGATGCAATACGCTCCTCGATAATATCGATTTAATTCCTGACCTCGGTGGCAGCGAGAAAGATCGTCTCATAGCCGAAGCCCGATTCCTCAGAGGATTTTGTCATTGGTCGGCGGTAAAGCTCTGGGCACAACCCTATGGCTGGACTCCGGGTAATACCCACGCAGGTGTGCCAATTCGTGATGAGGCCGCTGCCGATCCTTTGCTTCGCAGCACGGTGCAAGAAGTTTATAATTTCGCTCAGGAAGATTTGGAATTTGCATACAGCAATCTTCCCATCAGCAACGGCGTTTATGCTGATAGAATGTCGGCTGCCGGCGTGCTTGCAACCTTTCACTTCCTAAAACAAGAATGGGGTCAAACAATAAATTACTGCACTGAGGTTATTAATTCAGAAGAGTTTGAGTTTGATTCGTTGACTCTTGAGCGCTTCCCGGAAATCTCACAAGCTGAAAATCGGACTTCAGAATTTGTATTTGGAACGGTTTCAAGTGTTATAAACGGAACTCAATTCATCGACCGTCGTTGCGGATCATTCGTCAACAACTACCAAATCAACAATGGGCTTGCGGAGTTAATGGTTAGTCAGGAATTCCAGAATTTGATTAATCAAAACCAGGCCGACAAACGTATTGCCGCTTGGTTTGAGTTTGCCGGTGGACGAGCTTTTGCCAAAAAGTTCTTCATGAATCAAAACTACAGTATTCCAATTGTGCATCTCACGGAGTTGCATCTGATTCGCGCAGAGGCCATCGCCGAAAATGGAGGTGATCTGAGCATCGCAAGAGAAGACCTCAATAAAATTCTCAACCGCGCTTTCGAACCAGGAACCAACGAGGTTACATCAGCAGCCACTGCGCAAGACATTATCGATCAGGCGCGCCGTCAATATCGAATTGAGTTATTCGGCGAAGGGAAATACACAGAGCAATTGCGCCGCTATGGTGTAATGGGTGAAAACATCTTAATTCGCAATGCGCCCTATGATTGCCCAGGCATGGCGATTCAATTCCCCAACGCCGAATCGACCGTGATTGGGTTTGAACTAAACCCTGAAGGTGGATGTAATTAATCGGATGCAAAAAGACAAAATCAACATGAAAAAAATAATCCTACTCATATCCTGCATAGCAATCGGATTTGCTTCATGCAAGCCAGAAGTAAAAGGTGAGCTCGGCGATGTGCCCAGCAAAATGGAAGGAATTAGAGGCACATGGGAAGTCAGTGGCTTCAAGCAACAAGACCCCAACAATGCCATCCGTGAAGAGCGTGATCTAAGCGAATTCTATGTAGTTGATGGACAGACGCCTTACCGCCTGAGCTTCAACACCGACTCTATGACCTTTTCGGTTGCGCCGGGCCCCGGAAAAAACTTCTTTGGAACAGGCGGGTCTTGGGCTTTCGACAACAACGACTACCCTACTAAAATGTTCTTGTACACACCGTCAGACACTATCGAGGCATTGCTTGGAAGCACCGTTCGCCCAACTGACAACAAATTGGAAATTCAATTTGAAAGCGCTTGCCATCAGGCAGGGGGTGCCAAGTTGATTACCTCTGTCTACACTCTTATCTTCAACCGAGCAAACTAATGAATATGAAAAAAGCGACCCTCCTTCTTCTTTCAATTGTCTTTTGCCAGTTGAATGTATTCGGTCAAAAGGCCTATATAAATCCTTCGCCAACAGGTAAAAACGACACTATTACGCTGTTCATCAATGTTGCCATCGCTGGAGGTGCATTAAGTGACATGCTTGCAGCGCACCCCGATGAAACGGTGTATTTGTGGTCTTGGGAGCCACGTGAACCAGCGGTGGGAAATGGTTCTTGGGGCAACTCGAATGATGCGCTTGCCATGACTCGCGTATCACCCAACGAGCAGATCTACAGCATCCGTTTTCTTCCGACGGATTTCTATAACGTAGATGCTACTGAGTTTTTTCTCGATGGAATAAAATGCCTTGCCAAACTCAAGGATGGTTATACCTACCAAGCTGACTTCGGAGGTAGCGAAGCCAAAACCGATGACCTTGCCGTTAGTGTGGTACCCAAGCTCTGCAACGAGTTGTTTTGTGTATTCCCTGAACTTTGCAAAGCAGATGATTACTTCGCTATTACTTACGACAATAAATTGGAGACACGCGCAGGTTTACAGAACATGGGCCCCGACGAATGTTATCTTTACCTGCGTGCCGACCCGGGAAATAGCCCATTTGTATTGTTTCCATACGCTCCTTCCAATCAGGTTGTAAACACACCGGAACTCAAGATGAAATATCTCGGAGATGGCAAGTTCAGATTAACCATTCTTCCGACAGAATTTTTTAAGGAAGCCGAAGTAATACCGGATGATTTCAATTTCCAGAAATTGCATTATTATATTATGCGACCGGGTTATAACTACCCTGGACCACCACCAACACAATCATTTACATTCTTGGAGTGCCTCGACTAATCAGTCGCAGTCGGTTCCACTAGCTTCGCGTTAATCTCTTGCGAAGAATAGAGCTACTGCTTTGAATCTGCAAGATGTAGCAACCGGATTGGAGCTGTTGGCCATCGATCTCGAGAGGAGCGCCACCGCTTGAATTACCTCCTGTGATTTTTTTACCCGATAGGTCAAACAGGGTCCACGAGCATTGCTGCGACATACCCGATACAACCCACTTACCGGTGGTCGGATTCGGAATTACTTCCACTTTCTCACCTAGTATTTCCTCCGAAGATTGAGGCGTGCATGGCAGCTGATTCAGTAATTGCCAGATATCATCTATCATGAGAATAGGCACATCCAATTGCTCCGGGTTCTCGCCCATGCGAATCCAAACCAACTGTTGAGAAGGCACAACACAAATGAACTGACCATCCCTTCCGATAGCAGCGTACATATCATTCGGCGCGTTGGGAGCAATATTACCGGGAAACACGAACTGCGTTTCGGGCAGCATAAACGATTGCGTATTGTTGAGCCAGGTCAAGTATCCATAGGCCTCATTGAGCGATTGTGAGGCATGTGTCATTTCAAAAAAATATTCCGGATCTTGGAGTAAAAAGTTCCCATTCCAAACACCTTCAGCGAGCAATAGCAGTCCGAAACGCGCCATCGATCGCGCATTCGAAAAATAAACATTGTTGTAATCAATGTTCAACCAAAGCCCTTGCATGCCTATCGGCTGAGCCACTTGCTGTGCGCACCAGCTGTTGAGTGAAAGACCTGTTGCAGTTTGCAACACGCTATCAAGCAAGGTATAAGGGCCGTTATGGTAGGCCCAACGCGTTCCGGGTTCACCTAGATAGTTGAGGCAAGTATCCAACGTGCAGTAATGATCGGGCACTCCATCGTCGAGGCCGGTTGTCATGGTCAGCTGATTGCGAATGGTAATCGCTTGCTCCTGCTCTGCTGTGCAATTCGACCACCCCGAACCTATATGCTCAGAGGTTGCATCGAGAATATTTAAATACCCTTGCTGCTGCGCTTGCCCAACCATAAAAGCGGTAAGTGTTTTTCCGGCTGAAGCCCAATACCAATTAGAAGCAGCGCTGTGACCATTGAAATACGATTCCAAAACGATTTTGCCATCTTTCAGCAATACAAACGCCTTGGTCTGATTGCTTTCCAAAAAGTTGTTCAAACTATCCACCCGCTCATCACACCAACCCAACACTTGCGGATCCAGCGTTGTCCATGCGCCCGTTGCTGGCGGAAAATAGAGCGACTGTCCCGTTGAATCGAAAACGCAAAAGACAATAAAGACAAAAAGGAAAGCGAACTTAAGAAGGTACTTTTTCATAATATGTTGACGAATGAAAAACAAAAGGTTTAAGATCATTCTTCGACCACTTTCTCTCAATAAAGAGCTTCTTATGAAAGCACCTTATCGTTGAGGTGCTCCGAAATGGGAACCCAGAAATCCTTCTTCCATGCTTCTGTTAGCCATCCACTCGCCTCTTCAGGAACGCCCGTTTGATTAAAACTGATGCGTGAGCCCGTCTCAGTTCCTTCTAAATCCATAACCACAATGCTGTACAAACCCTCGGGAAAATCGTCATGACGCCATGCCTGAACGATACGCGTATTGGAATTCAAATGAAGCACATACCCATGACAGCGGTTATTCCATGCGTGAAATGCACCGCCTTCGCGCAATTCCATGGAGGCAGTCATTCCGGTCAGTTTTGAAAGTATCTCGGAATCTATCAGCACGTTGTAGGCATCGCTAACAGGACATTCCAATTCAATTACCTGAAATATATTATCTGTTTTAATCTTCATGGTTTCTAAGGTTTATGATTCAAATGTAGAAGAGAAATGGAAACAGAACAATCCAACGAGAGCGAATAAATTACCCTCAGGGCATATATCAGGCGTAATGCTGACGCAACACTTGTTGCAG
>JBILCQ010000266.1:0-3431 GCA_044353065.1 Flavobacteriales bacterium
ATGGGAAGCATGAAAGATTTGATAGGCATGATACCCGGTGTAGGCAAAGCGATGAAGGATGTAGAAATCAATGAAGATGCATTCAAGCACATCGAGGCCATCATTCAAAGCATGACACCGACGGAACGAAGCAATCCTAGTCTGCTCAATCCTTCGCGCAAAGCACGTATTTCAAAAGGTTCAGGTCGTTCACTCGATGAAGTAAATCGCCTGATGAAGCAATTCGACCAAACCAAGCAGATGATGAAGATGATGACCAACAAGACTCAGATGGCGCAGATGATGCAGCAAATGAAGGGGCTGAAGGGAGGAATGCCGAGGTAGTGATTAGTGGCGAATGACTAATGACGAGTGACTAGTGGCGAATTAACTTTCAACCTTCAACTTTCAACTTTCAACTTTCAACTTTCAATAAACAAATGGCTATCAGCGCAACACATTTCAACTTTCCAAATCAAACCGGATTTTACAAAGGAAAGGTGCGCGATGTTTACAGCATAGGCAATGATCTTTTGGTCATGATTGCCAGCGACCGTATCTCCGCATTTGACGTCGTTTTGCCGCGGGCGATTCCGTTTAAAGGACAGGTGCTGAATCAAATTGCTGAACACATGCTCGAGGCAACTGCCGATGTGGTTCCGAATTGGCGTTTGGCCAGCCCCGACCCCAACGTTACCATCGGGTATAAGTGCGATCCGTTCAAGGTCGAAATGGTCATTCGTGGCTATCTCACCGGACATGCATGGCGCACCTACAAAAGCGGACTTCGCATGTTATGCGGAGTGCAGTTGCCCGAAGGATTGAAAGAACACGACCGCCTTCCGGAGCCCATCATTACCCCTACTACCAAAGCAAGTGAAGGCCATGATGAAGACATCTCGCGTGAGCAAATCATTGCTCAGGGCATTGTTTCAGAAGCCGATTACAATCAACTGGAAACCTATACCAGAAAGCTCTTTGCACGAGGTACAGAACTAGCCGCTTCCCAAGGGCTTATTCTGGTTGACACCAAATATGAATTCGGCAAGCGCGGAGATCAAATCATGTTGATGGACGAAATCCACACCCCCGATTCATCTCGCTACTTCTATGCAGAAGGGTATGCCGAGCGTCAGGCAAGCGGCGAACAACAGCGTCAACTGAGTAAAGAGTTTGTGCGCGAATGGCTGATCGCAAACAACTTCATGGGCAAGGAAGGACAAACGGTTCCTGAAATGACAGACGCTTGGTTGGAAGAGATTTCCATGCGCTACATCGAGCTATTCGAGCAAGTGACTGGCAAGCCATTCCAGCGTCAAGATTACAACGGCGCGAATGAACGCATGGAGAAAGCCGTGCTTTCGTTTCTTTCGAGCCGTTCCTAAATGAATTTGAGACCGCTCACTTACTCCACCACTACTTCTTTGAATACAGTAAAGGGTGATTCTCCCTTGTCTTTGTAAACCGCTTTAATCATATAGACGTAGGTGCCTTTACCAATAAAGCTGTTGTCTTCAAAGCGAATTGCATTGCCTTCAGCCGTGGTGAGGGCAATCGGTCTTTTACCATCTTTCCCGCGAAACACAGTATAATAATCGACCGAACCGGCCGGCTTTGCCCATTTTAGCTCGATTACTTTTTTATCCTTCAAGTAAGTAGCCACCGGCTGTCCAATTTGCTCTCTGGTTTGTTTGGCTATAACCCGAACATCAACGGTTGGAGCTAAGTCCGAGAAATTTCCCGCACTGTCGATGGCCACCAGGGTGTATTCATAATACTGGGCACCCTTCACCGATTTATCGAAATACTCCTTCTTCACCTCCGGTTGTTGCCACTTGGAAATGACACTCCACTCCGAAGTGCCCGCCTCACGGCGCATAAGACGGTGCTCTTTCACATCGGTTGAACTGCTCGGAATAAATTGCAGTTGAACTTCCTGTTCTTTCACCAGGTAGTTGGCGAAGATGGGTTCTACCGGTTTAATGATATCCGGCTTTACCAAGGTGAGCACTTCGCTGTAAACACTGTGATTGTAGTTGCGATCGACGGCTACTATTTTGTAATAGATTTTCTTGGTCAGTGTATTCAACGTGATGGTATCTATGAATGCTGTATCCCTTACCGGCAATGGTGTTTTGTTGCTAAACTCATGATCGATAGCGTTGGCGAAATACACCCGATAGCCCATGATATCGGCATCGGCCCCCAATTTCCAATGGAGGCGAACAACCCCGGACGTATCAATACTGCCCATCGGTTTGAAGGGTTTAACAGGGGCAATCGAATCGCGAAGAAATCCATAAGCAGGCAATGATACGCTCATGTTTCCGGTTGTATCGAACGCATAAACCACGTAGTAGTTTTCGCCCAATGCATCGGTTCCATCGTCGGTCCATGTGCGAACTTTTGATGAAAGAACTGCATTTGCGACAGGTTCAAATGGCCCGTTGATGACGTTGGATTTTCCGATACGAAATTCTTTAAAGTCTGCAGGTGTTTCAGGATATTCCCAAGCGATCTGGATTTTACCTTTCACGTCCTTCGGCTCCTTCATCACGGGAGCCGGTGGGGCATTGCGGTCCTTACCCATCGATATTTGAATAGGCGAATATGCAGACAACTCAGCAAATGGTGTGATCCCTTGCAAACGATACCAATAAGGCTTATAGTTTTCGGTGATTAGTGTATCGGTATAGTAAACAAATCGCTCATCCTTCACAGTGCCCGACTGATCTGTTTTCATGATGGGGCGTTCGCTGATGCGTGCCCATGATTTTCCGTAATCGCCGCTGCGTTCGAGCCAAAAGGCAGTAAAAACAGGATTATCCGGCATGACATCCCAGCGAAGTGAAACCGACTTATCGCCACTCTCTGCTTCTATTAAAGGACTTGAAGGAACAGCCTCAATGGGGTCGCCTATTCGAATCCCCACGTCGACCGTGTCTTTGATGGTGGGATGAAGGGAGATGAGTCGATACTGCACCGATCCGCTCGCAGGCAGTTTGGTATCGCTCCATCGCAAGGCCAAACCTTGGGAGGTCGGAGCATCCAAATCAGCCATGAGTAATGAAAACGAATAGCGCAGCATTGCCTCTTGCGATTGCGCCTTGATGGAAGAAGCACCTGCCATTGTGGTGTTGAATTGCTTGCCGTACAAGGCCTGCACCGCTATAGGTGCCCATGGATGATTAGCCGGAAAAGCAGCCTTCCATTTATCCAGACTATAAGGTCGAATACTATCGGGCCCGAGTTGCTTGGGCTTGCTGTTCTTGGTTGTGTTCTCGTTGAACTCAAAGCGTTCCAAACGATAACCATATCGGTTCATCTGCGCCCATTCCACAGCATTTAGTGGCGCCCAGCGCAACACTACCGAATCGGCATACTGACGTGCTATGATGCGCAGGTGTTCGCTTTGCGCCTGCAGTTGCACCGTGACGAAAACCAAAAGTATT
>JBILCQ010000267.1:0-3424 GCA_044353065.1 Flavobacteriales bacterium
CTGCCACTGTGCTTGTGTCCTGGCGAGCATTCGAACAATCGGGTCTGTTTGAGAAACTACTGCATAGTCCGTATCGGGTGAAACATCAAAAGCAATACTACCGATTGTTTTCTCACATGCTGGTGCATGCCGACGGAATACACCTTGCGCTGAACATGTTTGTCTTCTATTCCTTCGGACGGGTGATGGAAAGTATCTTCACCATCAATTGGGGAAGCACGAAGGGAAGTGCCATGTTCATTGCTCTGTATACGTTGGGTGGTGTGGCCGCCACACTTCCTTCCATGCGTAAGCACGGCGATAACTACGGCTATAACTCGGTTGGTGCTAGCGGCGCGGTGAGTGCATTGCTAATGGCCTACATGATTTTATTCCCTCTCAATGAGATCGCGTTTTTCTTTATCCCTATGCCGGCTTTCATTGGGGTTTTCGTTTTCTTTCTGCTGGAACATTTCATGAAGCGGAATGTCCGTTCCAACATTGCTCACGATGCTCATATTTGGGGAGCCCTCTTTGGCATTGTGTTCATCGCTATAACCGTTCCGAGTAGCATTCCGCGATTTATTAGTCAGGTGTTGAGTGTGTTTTGAGAAAAGGATTATAGGATAGTAGGATTACAGGATAGCAGAGAATTTCGTGCACACATCCTTGACCTGGTTTAAAGGCAGAAGCACGAGGCATCCATTGCTAAAGTCTCTGCGGCTCTGCGGTTATGAAGTGACAAATGAAAAACGATACTAAAGTCATTAAGACCGGCAAAGCTCAATCAGTGTGATTTCAGGTGCCATGCCTACTCTACCCGGAAACGCCAAAAAGCCGAAGCCGCGATTGATATAGATGTATTGATTTCCTTCGCTGTAAAGACCGCCCCAGCGCTTGTATCGCACAGAGACAGGACTTAACTTGATTCCAAATTGCGGTAGCTCGACTCCCATTTGTGCACCATGCGTGTGGCCCGATAAGGTGAGTGCTATGTTGGTTTGTCCTATTACTTGTTCAGACCAATGTGTCGGGTCGTGAGAGAGTAAGATTTTGAATTCGTCCGAAGTCACTCCCTCCATCGTTTTAACCAAATCGCCGTGTTGATGAAAGCCAACACCCCAATTTTCACTGCCCAACAATCGAATGGATTGTCCATCCTTTTCGAGAAGCACGTTCTCGTTTCTGAGTAATCGAAAGCCTGCCTCTTCATGAATCTGAAACAAGCGTTCCTGACTTTGCTTCTTCAACTCAGGGTGCCGGCCCATGGCATAATCACCATAGTCATGGTTGCCCAGAATCGAGAATTTCCCATATCGAGCTTGAATTCCCGCCAACCGATCGATCCATGGCTCCGCTTCGTTCGCAAAATTGTTGACCATGTCGCCGGTGAAAAACACATAATCGGCATCGAGTGAATTGATGAGATCAAATCCCTTTTGGACATCGTCAAATGCTTCGTTAAAACTCCCAAGGTGCATATCGCTGATGTGCACTATTCGCAAACCATGAAAGGCCTCGGGCAAATCCGGAAAAACGATTCGCTCCGAAAGCACCCGATAATTAAACTTACCGCGTGTAACTCCGTAAAGCATACTCCCTGCCCAAAGCGCCGCAGCGCCCATTCCAAGCTGATTAAAAAACTGGATGCGAGTCATGTTCTCATGCGATTCTCCTTGTGGAGCGCTGAAAAAACGAGTACCAATCCACTTCAGGCCATTAGCAATATCGTTGACCAAATGAAAGGTGCCGAAAATGAGTTTGGAGGTTACCGCAATGATGAAAAAACCAACTGCAAAATTGAAGAGACTATAGCTGCGCGAACCCTGCCATTCATGTCGACTCGTCCAGTTCAACATCATGAAAACAATAGTGCCATAAGCCACTACGGTCGAAGACCAAAAGAGGGTGTAAATGAACTTTCGCCAAAATGGATCGAGCCCGGCAACCGTCATTCGAAGACCTTTAAATGCGTAGATTTCAATTCCTGAAAACAACACCAGAGTAATAATCAAACGCATCATATCGCGGCTATTGGGTAACAAAAGTAAATCCTCAAAAAGGGGAATCAGCATTCGAGCTGATAAACATTCGTTAAATCGATTGAGATGTATCACGAAGATCTGAGCAAATGACTCAAAACTTGCAATCACAGATTAGACTCTTACACTATGATGAAGTACATGCTGCTTTTACTCATGCTAACCGCTGCACCAATTATGAAGGGACAAGAGAAAGCCCTTATGGCTGTTACACTTTCCAACGGCAACGAATACGTTGGAACTATTGAAAAGGATGATGGTCGGGAGATTTATCTCATGACTACCAACATGGGAGGTATATTCCTTCTCAAGACGGATATACGTAGCATGAAGCCAATCAATACAGAAACACAGGTCGTGCAAGGCGAGATCCGAGATACGGGACCATTTACAACACGTTATGCTTTTACTACGAATGCTCTCAGTATAAAAAAAGGGGAGAATTATGCGATGCTCAATTTATATGGGCCGGAAATTCACATGGCGGTTTCAAACCGACTTTCAGTCGGTATCATGAGCACTTGGATAGGCAGTCCATTGGTGCTTGCTTTGAAATACACAATACCTTCGAACAATCCCAACGTAAATTTCTCGATTGGTAACTTAACGGCAACATCAGGATATCTGCAAAGCTTCAGGGGCTTCGGCAACCTGGCTTTCGCAAACGTTACGGTGGGCAACCGATTGAACAATGTGACGCTGGCAGCCGGTTATTTCGCTTACCGAGGTGGTGGCAGGGACAATTTCAATAAACCCGCATCCATTACGAATGATCAATTTGACATGGATTTCAGCGATTATCAAGGACTACCGCAACCGGTTCAAGGTCCCCTGATTTCATTGGGAGGGATTGCACGCATCGGAGCGAAAGCCAGTTTTGTATTCGATTCGATGGTCGGATTTTTTGAGCATGAGTATGGAGAAGCAACCACCACTACTATTCATGAACCGCAGTACGGTATGCCCCCCCCTTACAATTTCATTCCGGGCGAATACCATCACGAAATAATACTGAAACAAAGCCATTCGACCATTTTCTTCATCATGCCCGGTATGCGCTTTCAACGTGAAGAGCGTAAAGCTTTTCAATTTTGCCTTGCCGGGCTGGTAATCAACGACAGCGGCGACATGGTCTCCTTTCCTTTTCCCATGTGCACATGGTTTTACCGCTTTTAGCAAGCGACACGAAATTGAACGGGATGCAGATCATAAACTAATTCCGCACAAATGAAACAGCATTCTTGCACCCACATTGCCATTCCAATCGTCGCTTCCCGGAGCCACTTCTACCAAATCAAAACCGATAATTGTCTTACCATGACGTTTCAACGAGGAGAGCAGATACGTAGCCTCGTCGAACCACAAGCCACCGGGAACAGGCGTTCCGGTGTTCGGACACAAGG
>JBILCQ010000047.1:0-11665 GCA_044353065.1 Flavobacteriales bacterium
TGCAACAGAGTCGGGGAGGCCTGCGAACTTAGCCGCTTGACGGGCGGGTGCCTGACCCAAATTGGCTTGCAGCACACAGCCCATGATTACTTCATTCACTTGGCTAGCATCAAGCTGAATTCGATCGAGCGCGCCTTTAATTGCGGCAGCACCCAATTTAGTGGCTGAGACAGAGGATAACGATCCGCCAAAACTCCCCATAGGAGTGCGGATAGCAGAAACGATAAAAACTTCTTTCATTGAGAATTTTTTTTGTGTGGCGCAAATATACTGAGTCATTACACCAGACGACCTGAAACTGCCGCTTCGGATGAATCGAATCGAAGTTTTTATTTTTTGAAACTATGTGTTAACTTGTCCTTACAATCAATGTTAGAACTCGTATGAATAGAATGAAACGTTTGGTGGTGTTTACAGGCGCAGGCATGAGTGCCGAGAGCGGAATACAAACATTTCGCGGTAGTGATGGTCTATGGGAAAATCATCGCATTGAGGACGTTGCTACTCCCGAAGCATGGCATCGAAATCCGGAATTGGTTTTGGAATTTTACAATCAGAGAAGGAAAGGTGTTCTGAAAGCTCTGCCCAACGAAGGTCATTTGACCATTGCATCGTGGCAAAAGGAATTCTCAGTTACAGTTGTCACCCAAAACATCGATGATTTACACGAGCGCGCGGGCAGTGAAGACGTGCTGCATTTGCATGGCGAAATTCGCAAGTCGAGAAGCACGATGAATCCGGAACTTGTCTATCCAATTCAACATGACTCGCTTTCTATTGGTGATCGATGCGAACTAGGTTCTCAATTAAGGCCACACATTGTATGGTTTGGTGAGGAAGTGCCCATGCTGCAAAAAGCAGCCGAGATTATCGAGGATGCGGATATTTTCCTTGTCGTGGGAACATCCCTGCAAGTGTATCCAGCAGCCGGCCTGGTAAGTCATGCCTTTCGTGCTCAGCAGAAGTTCATCGTGGATCCCAATGCGCACAATCTGACATCCAAAGCAGAATGGTCGGTTGTTTCCGAAGGAGCAGTAAGTGGATTGAAGTGGATTGATACCAACATGTTGCGCTGATTAACTCGAAATGATTTACATTCGCGCACAACCTTCAACCACACGTGAAATCTAAAATCAATATTGCAATAGATGGTTATTCTTCTTGCGGGAAAAGTACCATTGCAAAGGCAATAGCCCGCGAGCTTAATTATGTCTACATTGATTCAGGCGCTATGTACAGAGCCATGACTCTCTATGCCTTGCAGCACGGATTTATTTCATCGGATGGAAAGGTTAATGAGTCGGCTCTCATTCAAGCGCTTGACGTGGTCATGATTCACTTCCGTTACAACACCGACACTTATCGGTATGAAACATTTCTCAACGGACAGAATGTAGATCGCGAAATTCGAACGCTCCAAGTTAGCAACTCAGTTTCGCCCATATCCGCCATTAAAGAAGTACGTCAGAAGCTCGTGAAAATGCAAAAGCGTATGGCCGAATCTAAAGGTGTGGTGATGGATGGCCGTGATATTGGGACCGTGGTTTTGCCGGAAGCCGAGTTAAAACTCTTTATGACTGCGGACCCGGAAATTCGCGCTAAACGTCGATTTGATGAGCTTCAAGCAATGGGAGTGGAAACGTCTCTGGACGATGTTCTTCGAAACATCAACCAACGCGATAAAATCGACACAACGCGAGAACACGATCCTCTTCTCAAATCGGCTGATGCCATAGTGGTTGACAATTCACATCTTACGCTCGACGAACAATTTCAATTCGTGATGAGTAAAATTTCACAGAAGATTGCAGCTAACACGCTTGCCGATTGACGAATTCAATCGGGAATAAATGTCGTTTGTATTTGCTTAAGTCTGAATAACTCCAACGTTGTATGGACGTTCGGCAGGTGCCTGATTGGCCGCTTCAATTCCCATGCTGATCCACTTCCTTGTATCGGCAGGGTCAATGATGGCGTCGACCCATAAGCGAGCAGCAGCATAATAAGGTGAAATCTGGGAGTCGTATCGATCCTTAATCTTATTGTAGAGTTCCTCTTCGCGTTCCTTCGTTATCTCTTCTCCTTTTGCTTTCAATGAAGCAACTTCAATTTGTAGTAGGACTTTGGCTGCTTGTGCGCCGCCCATCACCGCAATTTGTGCAGTGGGCCAACCGACAATAAGTCGCGGATCATACGCTTTACCGCACATAGCATAATTGCCTGCGCCATAGCTATTGCCCATGATGATGGTGAATTTGGGTACAACACTGTTGCTCTGTGCGTTCACCATTTTCGCTCCATCCTTAATGATACCCGCATGTTCGCTGCGCGATCCAACCATGAATCCGGTCACGTCTTGCAAGAAAACTAACGGGATATTCCGCTGATTGCAATTCATGATAAATCGCGCTGATTTATCGGCACTATCGGTATAAATAACACCACCGATTTGCATACCATCCTTCTTGCTCTTCACCATGAGCCGTTGATTGGCAACAATGCCAACAGCCCAACCATCGATTCGCGCTGTTCCGCACACTATGCTTTTACCATAATCCGGCTTGTATTCTTCAAACGTTTCGCTGTCGATTATACGTTCAATTATATCCAGCACGTTATATGGCTTGACGCGATCTTCGGGAAGAATGCCATAGAGTTCTTTTGCAGCGTAACGAGCAGGCACGGGAGTGGCCCGGTCAAACCCGGCGGTTTGCGAAACCCTTCCCATTTTATCCATGATACCTTTAATTCGATCCAAAGCATCCTTGTCGTCTTTCGCTTTATAATCAGTGACACCTGAAATTTCGCAGTGCGTGGAAGCTCCGCCAAGTGTTTCATTGTCGATGTCTTCTCCAATGGCAGCTTTCACCAGGTAAGATCCAGCAAGGAATATGGTCCCTGTTTTATCTACTATTAATGCCTCATCGCTCATGATTGGAAGGTATGCTCCTCCGGCAACGCAACTCCCCATAATGGCTGCAATTTGAGGTATGCCGCGGCTGCTCATGATGGCATTGTTGCGGAAAATGCGACCAAAATGTTCCTTGTCTGGAAAAATTTCGTCTTGCATGGGCAGATATACCCCGGCGCTGTCTACCAAGTAAATAATGGGCAAGCGATTCTCCATGGCAATTTCCTGAGCACGCAAATTCTTCTTGCCTGTCATAGGAAACCATGCACCAGCCTTAACTGTAGCATCATTCGCAACCACCATGCATTGCTTGCTGCGCACATAACCTATTACTACAACGACACCGGCCGAAGGACAACCACCATGTTCCTTATACATCTCATCAGCAGCCAGTGCACCTATTTCTATCCGTGGAGAATCGTCGTCCAGCAAATAATCAATTCGCTCTCGCGCAGTCAACTTGCCTTTTTCGTGTTCTTTCGCAATGCGTGATTTACCGCCACCTTCATACACCTTGTCGAGTTTGCGTTGCAAAACGCCAACAAGCTGCATCATTTTATCTTCGTTTTTATTGAATTCTAGATTGTGTGCCATTGTCATTGAATGGATGAGGCGCGAAGATAGGGAAGGAGGGAGATTGCAAATGTTACTTCCATTGCGCTGTTGCCTATTGATTGCCTATTTATCTATATTCGCCACAAACACATTAAACCTATGTCATTCCCAAGCGATCTGGAAATTGCCCAGTCATGCAACATGCAGCACATCAATGAAATTGCTGCCAAGCTCAACATCGCAACCGATGATCTCGAACATTATGGCAAGTTCAAAGCGAAGTTGCCTCTTTCGTTGATTAAAGAAGAGAATATTCAAAAAAACAAACTGATACTTGTTTCAGCCATCACACCTACTCCGGCAGGAGAAGGTAAGACAACGACCTCCATCGGGTTAACAGAAGGCCTAAACAAGATTGGTAAAAAGGCAACTGTAGTTCTTCGCGAGCCCTCACTAGGACCTGTGTTTGGAATTAAAGGTGGCGCTGCGGGTGGTGGCTACGCGCAGGTTGTACCTATGGAAGACATCAATCTCCATTTCACCGGTGACTTCAGTGCCATTGAAAAAGCGAATAACCTTCTTGCTGCACTCATCGACAATAACATCCAGAATAAGCAGCATAACTTGGGTATCGACCCACGCCAAGTCTATTGGAAGCGTGTGATGGATATGAACGATCGATCGCTTCGTAACATCACGATTGGACTGGGGGGGACCGCCAACGGTATGCCGCGCCAGGATGGCTTTAACATCACTCCGGCAAGTGAAGTAATGGCTATTCTCTGTATGTCTAAGAACATCGAAGATCTGAAAGAGAAACTCGGAAATATCTTCATTGGATTTACATTCGACAAAAAGCCGGTCTATGCGCGCGACTTGAAAGCACAAGGTGCCATGGCGCTATTACTGAAAGATGCCATCAAACCCAATCTTGTTCAAACACTCGAAGGAAACCCGGCCATTATCCACGGAGGTCCGTTTGCCAACATCGCTCAGGGCACGAATACCATCATTGCAACGAAAATGGGACTTTCTCTTTCTGATTACGTTGTGACGGAAGCCGGTTTTGGTGCCGATTTAGGAGCTGAGAAGTTCATGAATATCAAATGCGGGTATGGTCAAATAAAGCCAAATGCCATCGTGCTGGTAGCGACTATCCGTGCACTTCGTCACCATGGCGGCGCTAAGAAAGAAGAATACAACACGATATCGCTCGAAAGAGTTGTCAAGGGTTTTGAAAATTTGGCCAAGCACATTGAAAACTGCCAGAAATTCGGAATCAATCCGACAGTGGCCATCAACCATTTCCCAACCGACAGTGAAGAAGAGTTGAAGTATGTCATTGATCAATGTGCTCAACTTGGAGTCAAGGCAGTTGTCGCTCGCGGGTTTTCAAGTGGCGGAGAAGGAATGAAGGATCTTGCCCATGCTGTTGTGCAGGAAATAGAGTCGGGCAATAACGCGTTCAAGCCATTGTATGATTGGAGCATGCCCGTGAAGGAAAAAATCAGCCGAATTGCAAAGGAAATCTACGGTGCGGATGGAGTCAATTTCTCCAAGGATGCCGAAAACGATCTCAAAATAATTGAGAAGCTTGGACTGGCTTCGTTGCCTGTGTGCATGGCAAAAACGCAAAAATCATTCAGCGACGACGAATCCAAAATTGGTCGTCCTAAAGGATTCACGGTAACGGTGAGAGAATTTGAGTTTGCGGTCGGCGCCGGCTTTATCATTCCTATCTTAGGTGATATGATGCGAATGCCCGGCCTTCCTGCAATTCCCGCCAGTGAGGGGATGGATATCGATGCAAATGGCGTTGTAAGCGGGCTTTCTTGATTCTCCGAATTATTCAATCAAACCATTTTTGAAATTCAAATAAACTCCTCCCTCAAATAGGGGGGAGTTTTCATTTGGAATTGAGAGAAATCACTTTTGGAGGAGATTCAAAAATACTTTCGGTATTTCTTTGAATTTCGATTTTTGGTTGTACACTTGCACAGCCCATTCGTGGCCCTTCTCAAGGAAATCATTTCCCAACTCAATTTTGAAACCCTTTATTTCGACAACGAATTTCATCTTACATGTATAACCTTTTGCAATTAAACAGCATGAAGGTGGCCGAACTCAAAGAAGTAGCTGACAAGCTGGCCATTGAAAATGCAGATAAACTAAAGAAACAAGATCTTATCTACAAGATTTTGGATGTGCAAGCCCTTCGGTCCGATTCACCGGCGAGTGAGCCTTCTGCTGCTGCCGATCTACCGGTAGGAGAAACGTCTTCTGATGCACCGGTAAAGGGCAAGCGTGATCGCGCTCGCAAACCTGTTAAGCCAACTGAACAGCAAGAAGGAACCTTGTTCCAAGAATCAGCAGAAACCAGAAGTTCAACTCCGGAGACAACTGAATCTGCAGCAGAAGGAATTTCAGAGACTCAGCCGCAACCAAAAGCAGAACAGCCTCGCCAATTACAAGCGCCACAGCAAGGGCAGGAAAGACATCAGCATGGTCAGCGCGACAAACGCCGATTTGACCAGCAGAACGACCGCGGTCAGGGACAGCCACAACCTCAACATGCACCACAGCAGTCACAGCAACAAGGTCAACCTCATCAGCATGCTGCTCAACAGGGCAATGCTCAGCAGCAGCCGCATAATGTGTTTCGTCCTGATAAATCGAAGCGTGGCCAGGCGGATGAGCACGGATATAATTTCGATGGCATCGTGCTGGCCGAAGGCGTTCTTGAAATCATGCCTGATGGTTTCGGTTTTATGCGTTCATCCGATTTCAATTACCTGAATTCGCCCGACGACGTGTATGTTTCGCAACAGCAAATCAAATTGTACGGATTGCTTACGGGCGACACTGTGGAGGGAGCTATACGTCCTCCAAGAGAAGGAGAGAAGTATTTCCCACTTATTCGGGTTGACAGAATAAATGGCCGTGACCCTAATTTCGTTCGTGACCGCGTTCCATTTAAGTTTCTTACGCCGCTTTTCCCTTACGAGCGATTCCATATCGCCGATAATAATTCCAATATTTCCATGCGCATCATGGATTTGTTTGCACCAATTGGAAAGGGACAACGCGGAATGCTCGTTTCTCAACCAAAGACAGGTAAAACAACCTTGCTGAAAGACATTGCCAACGCTATCGCAAAGAATCATCCTGAAACATACCTCATCGTTTTACTCATCGATGAGCGTCCGGAAGAAGTAACAGACATGAAGCGAAGTGTAAAGGCAGAAGTTATCGCATCTACGTTTGATGAACCGGCTGAACGCCACGTGAAGATTGCCAACATTGTATTGGAGAAAGCAAAGCGCATGGTAGAGTGCGGACACGACGTTTGTATTCTTCTTGATTCAATCACACGATTGGCGCGCGCGTACAACACTGTAGCACCTGCAAGTGGTAAGGTTCTTTCCGGCGGTGTGGAAGCTAATGCACTCGAAAAACCAAAGCGTTTCTTTGGAGCTGCGCGTAAAATTGAAAATGGCGGATCGCTTTCGATTATTGCCACGGCACTCGTCGACACTGGATCTAAAATGGACGAGGTTATTTTCGAAGAATTCAAAGGAACAGGTAATATGGAATTGCAATTGGAGCGCAAGATTTCCAATCGTCGCATATTCCCTGCTATCGACATTCTGTCATCGGGGACACGCAAAGAAGATCTATTGCACGATCGGGATGTGTTGCAGCGTATGTGGATTCTCCGCCGTCACTTGGCCGATATGAACCCGGTTGAAGCGATGGAATTTGTTAAAGACCGAATAGAGAAAACGAAAAACAACGAGGAGTTTCTCGTTAGTATGAACTCATAAAAACTATGTGGATTTCAAGGCTGCCATGGATTTTATCGCTTGTTTGGTTAGCTACCCGATGGATAGTTGGCAGGAACATGGATGTAGAATCGGCGCAGAACTCAGGGGTTTTGCTCAATATTCTCTTCATTCTGTTGCTTGTCTTTCTGGCAATCAATAACCAGTACCGAAATTTAAAAGGAGCTAAGTCCGGATTTCTCGAAGATATGAAGGCATGCATGAAGCCTGCATTGCTTTATGTTGTGTCTGTTATTATCTTCATTGGAATCTATTACGCATGGTTAAGTGATGATATTCAACAGTTACGTACTGCATACATTGAAGTCTTCAATGAAGGCATACTTGATGAAAACAACAGAGTTACTTTCCTTGGCCAACATCCTGAATTGAAAGACAAATCGGTAGAGGAACTGATGCAAATGAACCGTGAAAACGTCGAAAGAAGTATTTCGGTTCAGACACGCATCATGGGAGGTTCGCTGGCCTTGACTTTTGTAGCGATAGCATACGGATTATTGGCGGTTCTCATCTGGCGTAAATTCCTGAGACCTCACTAGCACAACATTTTAGTATAATTTCGTTTCACGTCATGACGATGAAAAAGCTTGAACATGTGATTTGTGTTTTACTCTTCTGGAGTGTTGCTGCAAATACTTTTGGCCAAGCAAAGGGGAGAGAGAACCTCCCCAATTTCGATAGTCGCTATTACCATTTCGGTTTTCATCTTTCAGCTAATACGTCGTCTTTTTTCATCGACTACAAACCAGATTTTACATTTAACGACTCATTGCTGGGAATTGAAAATGTACCGCAGTCCGGATTTAACCTGTCACTGCTTGCATCGTTCAACCCGATTAAGAATGTGAACTTGCGCTTCGTTCCCGGATTGTCTTTTCAAGATAGAGGTTTGAACTACACCTTTCTCACAGACGATAATAAAGTAGAGACTTTTCTGAAGCGAACCGAATCGGTGTGGCTTCAATTTCCACTTGCGCTGAAACTTCGAACAAATAGAGTTGGAAACTTTGCGGCCTATGCGCTATTCGGTGGTAGCTACGGAATCGACATGCAATCACAAAAGGATGTGGATGAGGCTGTAGCGGGAAAAATTGTAGTCAAGCTTCAAAAAACGGATATGACAATCGATGCCGGAGGTGGGGTTGATTTTTTCCTGCCCTATTTTAAGTTTGGAATAGAAATGAAAACATGCTTTGGAATGAATAATATTCTTATTCAGGAAAACAATCAGTTTACCGATCCAATTTCCAAGTTACGTACTCGAGCATTTGTTCTATCTCTTTGTTTTGAAGGATAGTTTCTTCACGGAAACCTGTTCATAATCGAAAGCGTCTTTCTAAATGCTCTAATGAAGTCTATTGCATTTTTGGAACATGAGAAAATCAGTCTTTCGGGTAATCAAAAACAAATACACATTAGCGACACTTGTGTTCTTATTATGGGTTACCTTCTTTAATGAAATTGATCTCATTTATATCTTTCAATCCAGACGAGAAGTTGCCGGACTCAGAGCAGAAGTGCAACGTATGAAGGAAGACAATGCCAAGGCAACGCAAGCCCTGCATGATTTGACAACTAATACGTATTCTCTTGAAAAATTCGCTCGCGAGAATTATTACATGAAAAGGGAAAATGAAGAGGTCTATGTATTCAAAGAGCGCCCTGATACTACGAAGCAGTAGTTCGCTCTAATTGGGCTTTTCTTTTACAATATCAAATTACTTATTCGCACATGGCTGAAAAAGTTCTTCTTCTCGTATGTTTTCTCTTCGTTACTTCTTTCAGTGATGCACAGTATTCAGATAATGAATCAAATTTGAAAGTGTATATCAACTGTATTTCGTGTTATCAAGATTATTTGAAAACGCAGATAACGTGGGTCGATTTTGTCCAGGATCAATTTGTCAGTGAGGTAGATCTTACGATCACCAGTCTGCGCACAGGTAGCGGAGGAACCGAGTTTTTACTTCAATTTGCAGGAAAGCGTAATTTATCTGGCATGGGCGATACACTTAAGCTCTCGGTCAATGCAATCAATACGGAAAATGAAATTCGTGACATGCTCGCACGTAAAGTTAAGTTGGGGCTAGTACGTTATGCCGCTTGCAGCAGTGCAGGCGATTGCTTGAATATAAACAGCAACTCAACGAAAGACAGTTTGGATCTTGGAATTGGAAGCAATCCCGAAAGTGATCGTTGGAATGCATGGGTTTTTAGATTGGGTGCAAATGGAAATATCGGGATGCAAAAGGCCATTCAATCGGGAACCTTCAACTCGTTTATCTCCGCGTCTCAGGTTAAGGAAACTCATAAAGTGATGATTGATGTGGGTACTCGTTACAGAGAGCAGCGATATGATTACGGAAATTTTACGGAAGCATATATCTTGAGATCACAATCGGCAAGTGCGACCTATGTGCATTCAATCAATAATCACTGGTCTGCCGGAGCTTTCGCAAGTTCAGAACGCAGTGATTTCAGCAATTATGACTGGTTTCAAAATGTTTCTGCCGCCATGGAGTACAATGTTTTTCCTTACCAGGAAGCACAAACCAAATCGTTGACCATGGTCTATAGAGTGGGGTTATCCTATTATGACTTTCAAGAAGTGACCATCTTCAACAAATCGATTGACCGCATTCCCGCTCAAGCGTTCCAGGTATCAACCACGTTTACCAAAGACTGGGGGCAATTGTCATCCGGGATTGAGTTGGCGTCCTTTCTGAATGATTTTGAGAAAAACCATTTCTTCTTTTGGTGCAATTACAATATCCGAATCTTCAAAGGGCTTTCCTTAAACTCATGGATGAGTTTCAATGTGCAGCGTGATCAGATTAACATCCGCCAAAATGGAGCTTCCCAGGAAGAAGTTTTGCTTCAGCAACAAGAATTACTTACCGATTTCGAACTCAATGCATACATAGGCCTGAGTTATCGATTTGGATCCATTTATAACAACGTGGTGAATCCGAGATTCGAATAGTTCATGGGGGCAGGGCAGGACAAGAGAATACTACCGGTCTGGCTTAACTACCTAGAATCGCATTTCGCATGGCGATTTCGTCAAATTGCCCATAGACTTCACTTCGGGGGCGCAATGTTTTACGACCTTTTGAAAGTAAATGCTTTTCAATGGGGTCTTCATCGACTCGCAACGGTTCTGCTACGCCTTCCGAGACCATTTCAGCTGCATAATCACTGTAAACGGAATAATCTTGCAGAGAATAATTTTCGATGGAATAGCCAAGCGCGTCGAAAAACGTAGTGGAGTAAATACTAATTTGAATACTGGACTCCTTGAGCAATGCCGTCAGCGTTTTTTCACGGTCAATAATTTCAAAACCGTCTTTTACCAATTCTATATATTGATCCTTATTCTTTTCCAACGGATGCAATTTGATTACCCATTTCCAATCGGGATGCTTTGTCATCAGTAACTTCAATCGTTGCGCATACGCCACATACTCTTCATGCATGTTTTTTTGAGCGCAAATGAGGACCTGTTTATATGGTAATACCATCGATGCTGATTCATCAGCTGACCACTGGTAGTCGCCCGCAACCGTAATTTGAGTTGATTCGAACTCGCATCCTTTCAATAGTTGTGTTTTCCAGTATGAGCCGTAAACACAGATAGTATCGGGAAAAAAGGCATTCTTGACTCCATTACTTAAAATCGATGCATACTGATAGTACAGGTCATTGCCGGAAATGAGACCATGCTGCAGCTCGACACTCCGAATATTCAGCACATTCAAAGCAGCAATGAGGCCTTCATTGTGATAGTGGCTGATGAAAACCACTGATTTCACGGGCTGTCCCTTAAACAGATTGTAGTAGAAACGAAAATCGTCGTAAAACACATGAATCGCTGAAAGAATATGTTTCTTCTGAATGTCGGACCAATTGCTTGAACGCAAAACATTCTTCGCAACAAGAGAAATCTCATGCAGCATTTCAAGCTCTGCCTTATCGGGAAATGAATATGCTCTGGGCAGCTTATCGAGGGCAGCTTCGCAAGGCAAGTAAGGCTCATATTTGCGCGAGAGCACTGATACATCTTGACGATTAAAGAGGCGGATAGCACGTTCCATATAAACAGAATGCCAGCCGCCTGAATCATCGCGCACTATGCGGGCCGGATCTATAAAAACAACATCACGCAAACCAATGGTCTTTTGTCTTTTGGTTTGAATTGCCTTCAACCACAAAAGTGCTTTTTGCACGGAAAAGGGCAAATGCAAATAGTTATTCAGAATTCTGTAATCGGCCCCTGCTTGCTCGTAAGTGAGAGCATGCTGAAAGATTTTCAGAAAGGAAAAACGCTTTCCTCGGTACAAAGACGAGTCACTCAATT
>JBILCQ010000048.1:0-11637 GCA_044353065.1 Flavobacteriales bacterium
GGAATAGAAGCTCAAGCGCAAATTACAGTTCCCGTTGAGTTACTTTATACAGTGATAGCAGGACCAGATGTAGAATTTTGTGAAGGTGAGTCGGCCCAATTGCAAGGTAACGTTGAGGGCGATAATCCTATCATTGAGTGGTTGAGTGCTGATGGAACTCTTTTCGCTGTCAATGAAGAAAATCCGATTGTAAATGTCCCCGGTCTCTACACCTTGCATGTTGAAACACCGTTGGGATGTATCTATGAAGATGATGCGCAAGCGATCGAAAACGCATACCCAACCTTCAATTTACAGGAGACTTTTTATTATTGTCCCGGTTCAAATGTTCAAGCCACTATCTTGGGTAATTGGGATTTGGTTGAATGGTCGAATGGAACGAATGGACCGAGCACATCCTTCTCAGCGGAAGGCGTATTTGAGGTAGTGGTTACTGAGAATAACTGCTCAACAGCCGATGATTTTGTTGTGGAAGAAGTTGTATTACCGATAATTGAACTTGGCTCAACCATTGAAATTTGTTCAGATGAAACTGCGACAATCATTTCGGGCTATACCGGCGACTGGAGCACCGGAGCAAGCGCGAGTTCAATTATTGTGGCATCTGCCGGAACATATGGATTTGAATATTCGCAGCAAGGTTGCAGCGTTTATGATGAGGTAGAAGTAATCGTAAAACCATTGCCTTTCGTCAGTGGAAATCCAACTCAATATGGATGCTTGGAGGAGGAGTACACCATTGTCATTAATGATTTTTCAACGGGTAGCTATTTGTGGAGCGATGGATCATCGGAGACTTACCTCACGGTGGATCAACCGGGGCGATATTGGTTTATGGTCACTAATGATTGTGGAAGTGTTGCGCAGACGGTTGACGTAGTTTTCGAAGATTGCAATGTTGCCGTTTATATCCCGAATTCTTTCACACCCGATAATGACGGGGTGAACGATGTATGGAAAATCGAAGCAAGAAATATAAATTCTCTCAAGACACAAGTCTTCAATCGATGGGGGCAGGTCGTATTCGAATCAACCGATATTTCTCCTGTTTGGACAGGTGGGTTCAACTCCGGTGATACATACGTTCCGGATGGATTGTATTTTTTCCGAATAGAATTAGAAAAACTGGACGGTCAAAATGAGGTGCGCGAAGGATCCATGTTCCTTATTCGCTAATTTTCTTTCGCCTTGATTTTACTTTTCTCAGCTTGAAATAGCTTGTGCGTTGGTCGAATTCAAAAGTTGGTGGAACCGATATTTTCGTCCATCTGGAAGTTACATCCGTCCGAAATTTTTGACCTTCAACTAGTATAGTAACGGGCATGGTGAATCCCGGTGTCGCTGCCCAGCGCATTCGCAAAGTGCTGCCGCGTTTGGTCTTTTTTGAGTTGTATTCAAGAATGGGGAGTTCACTGTGTTTGACATATTGCTCAAAGAAGGGCTCAAGTGTAAGTTTCGTTTGAGCTTCAAAGAAATCCACCACTTGGTTATAATCGGTTGTTTTGTGTCGAAATGAAGTGTCGCTCATTGTCTTGATGGTGTGCCACCACAACGCATCGTTATTAATCACATGGCGCAGTGTATTTAGGACGAGCATGCCCTTCACATACATGTCATAGTGTCCTTCCTTATTCACACCATAAACACCCATGATAGCGGTGTTGTTGAGCACTGTTTTTCTAAGGGCATTTACATAGGTCATTGCTGTATCATAACCGTGCATGCACTCAACATAAATTGCTTCTGAGTAGGTGCAAAAACTTTCGTGTATCCACATGTCGGCAATGTCCCCAGCGGTGACGCTATTACCCCACCATTCATGTCCGGTTTCATGGATGATGATATAATCGAAGTCGAGCTTTTGTCCCGAACGATCGCTGCCTAAATAGCCCGTTCGAAATTTATTGCCGTAAGCAATGGCGCTTTGGTGCTCCATGCCGAGATAGGGAGTTTGAACAAGTGCATATCCATCTTTCGGAAATGGATATTTACCCAGAAATTTTTCATAGCATGCCAGCATGGGTTTTACTTGTTCGAAGTGTTTGACGGCTTTTTGCTCATTGCCGCGTGTCACGTAGTAATCGAGTGAAAGGGTGTCTCCTGATTCATCTTCATATACGTCGTGCAGATGCACGTAATCTCCGACATTGATACTTACATTGTAGTTGTTAATAGGATAGGACACATGCCAGTTACTTGTCTTGTTGCCATGCTCGTCGAAGGTAATACCTCGGTCTTGTCCGTTCGAAATACAGACTAAGTCGTCGGGCACTTGGCAATGAATATCCATACTGTCGGGCTCGTCGCTCAAATGGTCTTTACACGGCCACCACAAGCTTGCTCCAATGCCTTGGCAACTAACGGCGACCCAAGGTTGGTTGTTCTCGGATTTCGTCCAAATAAAGCCCCCATCCCAAGGTGGATTCTTTGCAATTCGCGGTATCCCGAAATAATCAACCTTTAGTTTGACATGCTCACCTTTTCTTAGAATCCTCGGTAAATGAAGAAACAGAGCGTCATACTCTCGAGTGAAAGTGACCGGTTGGTTTTCGAATAGAATTTTTGCAACTGACATGTTATTGAACAGGTCGAGCTGCATGTTTTGAAAGTCCGTTGTTGCCGTGAATGAAATGATGTTCGTTCCTTTTATAGATTGGCTCGAAGTATCTATTCGTACCGAAAGGTCGTAGTGAGTAACGTCGAAGCATGTCCGCAGTTCGCTAAGCGTGCCTCGCAACGTATCTCCTCGGTTGAATTCGGATTGAGCAAAACCGGCTGCCCTTCCTATCAGAAGTGAGATTATGACGGCGAGCAATAAACGATGACAACAATCACGAACAAAATTCATAACGCTGCAAAGATGATGAGGATAACCCTATATTTTTGAGGCCATAACCAACCCGTGTTTCCATGTACGACTACAAAGCCAATATCGAGAATTCCAGGTACGATTATAACCGTAGCATATTGTTGGAATCTAACGCGCTTCAAAATCCGTTCGATCAGTTTGGTTTATGGTTGAAGGAAGCCGAGAACGAAGGAATCAAGGATTACAATGCGTTCAATTTGGCAACGATTGGAGCCGATGGTTTCCCCAACTCGCGGGTTGTGCTGTTGCGGAAATTTGATCAGTCCGGTTTAGTGTTCTACACGAACTACACCAGCTCTAAAGGTCAACAGTTGGAACATTCGGAGAAGGTCTGCATGAATTTTTTCTGGAATACCCTGGAGCGGCAAGTTCGTGTATACGGCATTGCTCGCAAGGTGAGTGCAGAAGATAGCGACTCTTACTTCGCAACGCGCCCGCGTGAAAGTCAGATTGCCGCCTGGGCATCCATGCAAAGCGCTGAAATGCGATCACGTGAAGAATTGGAAGCTGCCCTTACGCACTATTCAAATGAGTTTGCCGGAAAACCGGTCACTCGCCCTCCACATTGGGGCGGATATGTGATTGTTCCGCATTATTTCGAGTTTTGGCAAGGTCGCCCAAGCAGACTGCATGATCGATTGATCTATCGAGTCAATGAAAACTTTGATTGGTATATCTACCGAGTAGCACCTTGATTTAAAAGGAAAAGGCCGCCCGATTGGACGACCTTTTCAAGAGAACTCGTTTAGGTTATTTAGTTTTTCAGACGTGTCCGCATTGCTTGAGCCAATCTCTTAGCCGAACCCTATCATCGGCAATCAATTCGCGCATGGCTTTGCGGAGTTCCTTTCGAAAGAGCATTGTGTCAAACGTCACATTGCCCAATACAGCTTTGTAATACTCCAGCATACATTTAAAGTTAGGTTAGGTTGCTATTTTCACAGTTCGCCGAATTCTCTTCAAGTGAATGCACTCCTGTGGTATGTGCATGTCACTCTTCGTTCGTTCGTAGTTTCTCGTTCTGTGCTTTGTAACGCGATGAATTCTTTTTAGGTTACATTTTTTAAAAATTCATCTACGATATTTTTTATTTGGTCATACGTCTTAACGAATTAGAATAAAAGAAAAACCCCCGAACGTTTCCGGGGGATTTTCCTTAACCTTAACCAAAACCAAACTTGCGAGAAGTTTATTGACGATTGGACATTGCCAATCACTGTGCCATGGAACGGAGAACGGCTCGGTTTTATTTGTGAAAGGGTGTTAAGGGGAGTGGCGAATGGCGAATGGCGAATTTGAAAGTGCTGGCATGATCTACGGCTTTTTCGGTCTTGTGAGAATTTGTTTTTCATGCTACCTAAAGGAATTCGGTAGCTTTGCTGCCATGTCATTTCCTAAGATCATTCTCAAACCGGGTAAGGAGCAATCGCTGCGTCGTTTTCATCCGTGGGTATTCAGTGGTGCAATAGCTCGTGTTGAAGGCACAGCGCACGATGGAGATATTGTAGAAGTTTGCGATAGCAAAGGCGCTTATCTAGCAACAGGGCATTGCGCCGACGGCTCCATCACAGTTCGTGTTTTTTCATTTGAAGGCTTTGACGGCAGTGATACTTTTTGGCAAGGCAAATTGCAAAATGCATTCGAGCTGCGTAAAAAGCTGGGATGGGTCGACAATGCAGAAACGACCATTTATCGCTTGGTGCATGGCGAGGGAGATGGACTTCCGGGATTAATCATCGATGTCTATGGTACCACTGCGGTGATTCAAACACACAGTGCAGGGATGTTCGAGCAGCGCGCAGTAATTGCGAAGGCACTCATGAACATCTATGATGGAAAGCTGCTGGCGGTCTATGATCGAGGTGATGAGAAAGTAGGAGGTAAGGGCACGGGCACAGCTGGTGAATACTTGCAAGGTTCGAAACAAGAAAGCATCGCTCGTGAACACGGCTGCCTGTTTGATGTGGATTGGGAAGGAGGGCAAAAAACAGGCTTCTTCATAGACCAACGAGAAAACCGAAAATTGCTAGGCGAATTTTCTAAGGGAAGAAAAGTGCTTAACACGTTTTGTTACACGGGCGGATTTTCGGTCTATGCCTTGAAGGCCGGAGCAACGCTCGTACATAGTCTCGATAGTAGCCAAAAGGCACTCGACCTGGCAATTGTGAACGCGAAGCTGAACGGCTTCGAAGCACCAATGCACGACATTATCAAAGCCGATGCAGTTGAGTATCTTAAGCAATTGAAAGAAGATTACGATGTGATTGTGCTCGATCCGCCGGCATTTGCCAAGCACATGAGTGCTCGTCACAAAGCAGTGCAGGGCTATATACGCATCAACGAAGCGGCTATTCGTCAGATTAAACCGGGTGGTATCATCTTCACGTTTTCGTGTTCGCAGGTCATCGACAAAAAACTCTTTCACGATAGTGTTATGGCAGCCGGTATCAATGCGCGTCGTAAGGTGCGCATCTTGCATCAGTTGCACCAACCGTCCGATCATCCGGTGAGCATTTATCATCCCGAAGGAGAATACTTGAAAGGACTCGTTATTGAAGTGGAATAACATGGAACTGAAACCGTATCGAATCGATATTCGATTTTCTGATATCGACGTGATGGGTCACGTTAACAACGCGACCTATTTTACCTATGCAGAGCAGGCGCGAATCTATTTCTTTCACCAACTGGTGGGCGACGAGTGGAACTGGAACAAGCAGGGCATTTTAGTTGCGCGCAATGAAATGGATTATCTGCTGCCTATTCACTTTAATGACAAAGTCGACATTCATGTCTTCTGCAAACACATAGGTAACAAGAGTTACACACTCGGCTATCGCTATATGCGAGGCGAGCAATTATGCGCAACCGGTGCATCTGTGTTGGTGTGTTTTGACTACGAGGAGCGCTGCACCATGGAAGTGCCGCAGCGGTGGAGAGAGCTGTTGGGGGAAATGATAATGAGATGAGTGGCGAGTGGCGAATGGCGAGTGAATATGATAGATTATTTCCTAGGCGGCGTTCACAGCCCAACTTTTTCTAAGGGAAAGAAGAGGGGGGCTTTAGAAATTAAATGCTCGAGCATGCGCTTTAGAGACTATTTACATTTTCGCCAAGGGCGTTCCCCTCTTCTTTGAAAAGGGGTTCGGTTAAAGTTTGTTTGCGCAAGACGCGCTTCACTCTCGGGCATCTCGGACATGCGAACTCGCTTTTAAAATTTCAAGCTCTCACGATTGAATCGTGGGCTGAATTAAAATCCTCGGCCATATAAAATGGTAAGCTTCATTGATCGTTAGTCACTCGCCACTCGTCACTCGCCACTCGTCACTCTAATACCACCACCATCACCGACCTCGGCTCAAGCACCAGCTCTTTTTCGAGAGCCAGCTCCCGTTTTCCGATGATATCGCGCCCGACTTTCGCATTGCCGATGCGTTCTGCAAAGCGGTCCAACTTTAACGAGTGTGGTTTGTCGTTTCCGTTATACACGCACATCACTGTGTGCTTGTCGTCATATCGGAAATAGACATACGTGTTTTCTTCGGGAACAAACTGCATGAGTTTCGAATTGCCAAACCAGGTATTGGCCTTCCGCCATGTGCCGAGGACAGCGCAGAAGTCAAAGGCTTCCTGTTCTTGCTTCGTGCGACCCGGGGCAATGAATTTATTCGAAGCATCTCCAGGCCATCCGCCGGGGAAGTCCTCGCGGACCTTTGCATCGGGATCGGAGAAGTTCTTCATCAGAATCTCGGTTCCATAGTAAATGGATGGAATCCCACGCAATGTGTATAGCAATGCAATTCCCATTTTAAAACTCGCCATGTCTTCGCCCATCATACTGTAGAAGCGGCTCAGGTCGTGGTTGTCGAGAAAAGTGACGAGGTTGTTGGGCTCTTTGTAAAGAATGTCGTGCGCAAGGGTTAACTCGATTCGACGGAAGCCTTCTTCCCATCCAAAGTTTTCTTTCAATCCTTTGGTGATGGCATAAAAAAGTTGAAAGTCGGTTACCGAATGAAGTGAAGAGTTGAAGTCCTTCTTTACCTCAGATTCTTCTGTGAACCATGCTTGCACGGGCGATCCTTGCACCCACGTTTCACCAAACAAAAAGAAGTCCGGATACTCCCGGCGCATAGCTTCGTCGAGTTGCTTCATAAAGGTCTGATCAGGGTATGCATAGGTATCGATTCGGAATGCATCGATGCCGGCATACTCCACCCACCAAAGAGAGTTTTGGATGAGGTAGCGAGCGAGGTGTGGGTCTTGTTGATTGAGGTCGGGCATGTGCTTGTCGAACCACGCATTGGTCATGATGTCGCGGTCGGCCTTGCTTGCGTATGGATCCATGAGCGTTTCTGCTCGGTAGCTCGTTCGCGTGAATTGTTGAAACCAATGCACCCAGTTGCTGTCGGGAAGGTTCTTGAATAGATGATGCTCATTACCCCAATGGTTGTAAACAACATCCCAAATGACTTTAATCCCTTTTTTATGGCACTGATCCACCAATTGCTTATACAGTTCATTCGTGCCCAAACGCGGATCGACTTTATATAGGTCGGTTGCGGCGTAGCCGTGATAGCTTTCGTAAGGTTGGTTGTTTTCCAAAACAGGATTGAGCCAAAGGGCAGTCACTCCTAATTGAGTGAAGTAATCGAGGTGGTTGGAAATGCCTTGTATGTCGCCACCGTGACGAGTTTTAAGACCACCACGATCGGCCTTGGGCTCGAGCAATGAAGGGTTATTGTCGTTGGAAGGGTCTCCATTAGCGAATCGATCCGGAAATACCAGATAAATGAGGTCGGACGCGTTGAGACCTTTCGACGTTTTAGGCGATCGACTTTCAATTGGGAATGAATACGAATAGTCGTTGCGTGATGAAGCAAAACTGAACTCCAGTTTTCCCGGCGGACAATCGGGCGCAATTTCAATTTCAACTAAAAGATAATCCGGATTGGGAAGGGGAGTGGTATCAATGATTTTACAGTAATCACTTTGGATAAATGCCCTGCACTTGGCAATGTATTTCGCATTGAATAGAATTTCAACCTTGTTGTGTTGCATGCCCGTCCACCAATTGGGAGGATCGGCACGCACGATTGCCTGTGAGTAAAGGAATGAAGATATGAGAAGTTGGAGAGATGCTATGAGAAGGCAGTGTGGAAAAGATAGTTTCATAAAAATTACATCCGGGATAGTTGATAAAGGCGAAAGTATCTACTTTTGACACAAAGTGTTCAAAGTACACCAACTATCCATTTAACAAAAGCAATTATGAAAAAAATCTACTTGAGTATCTTGAGTTTAATGGTTGCTGCTGGCGCAATGGCGCAAACGGCGGTAACCTTTAATGTGAACATGCTTCCTGTCGGTATGACTGACAGTTTGCACGTTGTGGGAAATTTTCAGGACCCTGACTACGACAATGTTCCTGAAAATCCGGAATACCAAAACTGGACTCCTAATGCGGCTTCGGGTTTGATGACAGATGACGACATGGATTTTGTTTACACTGCCACTTTAATGTTGCAGCCCGGTCGTTACGAATTCAAATTTGTGAATGGTAATGATTGGCCATATTCTGAAAACGTGCCTTCTACTTGCACAGTTGAAGTGAATGGCAACAGCAACCGTCAAATCATGGTAGGTGCAGAGCCAACTTCATATACCGTATGTTACGGCGAATGTGCCGATTGTGGACAAAATGCGGTGCGCTTGCGTGTAGACATGAGCACTACAGATGTTAACCTCGACGGTGTTGGCGGAGAGCCTGGCTTGGATATCCACCCAGATGGCGTTCATGTGAATGGAAGCTTTGTAAACTGGGGCACATTCATTCCACTTCAAGACTGGAATGGTGATAAGATTTGGGAGACAGTTATTGCTGTAAACTCAGCTGATCCGATTCAATATAAGTTCATCAATGGTCCTGGATGGGATTTCTTGAACGAAAATATTAGCGGTGCATGCGGTGATGGAGGAGGCAATCGCCAACTCACAATTACCGATGTAAACACCGTAACTCCTTCTTATTGCTGGAGTTCATGTGAGTCTTGCGTGCAGCCGATAGCTGTAACGTTCCAGGTTAACATGAGTGCTTCATGTGCCGATACTTCACCCGGGGTTAACCTTATGGGAACTGTGTCAAGCTGGTCTACAGGTGTGCCTATGAGTGATGTTGACGGCGACGGAATTTGGACCATTACCTTGAACTTGGCTCCCGGTAACTACGAGTACAAGTTTCGTATAGGAACCGGTGGTTGGGAAGGAATTGGAAATCGTCAGCTTGCAGTTACAGCCGATGGTGCTATCGAATTACCAGCTGTTTGCTTCAACTCTGCGAATCCTTGCAGTACTGTTGTTCCACCAAGTGATGTTACATTCGAAGTTCGTCCAGGTGCTAACGTTCTTGCTCCAGGGCAGGTCATGTGGGTAATGGGTGATTTCACACAGCCGAACTGGCAAGGTGGAGCACTTCAAATGTCGGATGCTGATGGCGATGGTACTTGGTCCATCACAGTTCCTCAGGTTTGTATTGGCTCATTGTTCTATAAGTTCCGTATTGGAACTCCTGATGGATCAGACTTTATTGAAGAATCAGCCGACTTTTCGGCCATTGGAGGTTGTGGTGTAGACAATGGTACATTCAGCGACAACCGTCAGTTGGTTCGTGCCAGCGCCAATCCCGTGGGCGTTTGCTGGACATTTGATACATGTGAATCATGCGCTACAGTTTCAACAAATGAAATGAACACAGTTGCTCAAAATGTGCGTGTTTACCCTAACCCTGCTGAAGAAGTATTGAATGTTCAGTTCGATGCTGTGAATTCTCAGTCATTGAACATCGCCGTGATAAACAGCGTTGGTAAAATGGTATTCGAACAGAATTTGGGTGTGGTATCCGGACAGCGTAACATCACAATTGCCACCGATTTATTTGCATCTGGCATTTACAATGTTGTGCTATCCAACGGTTTCTCCAATGAGAATGTGAAGGTGATCGTAAAGTAATTTAGCTCACTTCAACGTTTAAAGGCCTCCAAGAATGGGGGCCTTTTCTTTTTAAGGGGGCTAAAGAAAAATTTTTAAAGTCAACTTCACTCATTATATTTGGCGGTTCAAACAAACATTAACTGTATCCAAACCATAACAACTCATGAAGAGAGCTTTACTTTTCCTCGCTGTATGTGCCGGATTTTTTTCTAGCTCAAAGGCACAGGTAACCGGAATTACTGTTGAGGAGTTTTTTACCGATAACGGATCGGTGACAGGCTATCCGGCCGGACACACAACGTATCGTATTTATGCGAACACTCAGAATGCAGCCGACCGAGTCACAACTGTATCAGGTTCTGCTTTAGTTCCCATGTCATTGTCAGTGGACGGTTCGGGAATCTGGAATTACAGTAACGGTGGCGTTACAGGTGACGCATTACCCTGTATCATTTTCAATTCGCAGCCACTTGCTCAATACGATTCATATTTAACAATTGGCGTTAACTGCAATAATGATGGTGCTGCAAATCCAACTTACACAGCGGAAGATCCATCTCAAACTTGGCAAAACGAGGCCTTCGATACGGCTCCGTATGGTCTTGGCGAATTTGTAGTGAATTCTACTATTGGAGGTACTTGGTTTGTACTACCTGATAACGTGAATTCACAGGCCGGTTCTGACTTAAAAATCTTACTTGCCCAAATTACTACGGACGGAAATATCTGTGGAACGTTCAATTTACAGGAGTTCCCCAATGGTTCGGTTGCGTCAAATAGTACATTTTCTTTTTCAAGCACTGCCGGATGCGTTCCCGGTTGCGACAATCCTGATGCAGACAATTTCGATCCATTAGCTACCTACAATGATGGATCTTGCCTCTTCCCATGTGCAATTGAGCTGGATGCTGCTGTAGTCACCCCTATTTCTTGCTCCGGTGACCAAGCACAAGTTACGCTTACGGCCACCGGTTCACAAGCACTATACGATTTCGTAGATAATGGGTTGAGCTCTTCAGGAATTACCACTGTTTCACTAACAGGAGGTGATTATACCTATTATGTTTATGATACTCGCTTCGAGGATTTGTCTTGCTTTGACTCTGTTTCTATTTCCATTGAACAAGTTCTGCCTGTTTTCATCGGTGAGAGTGTAACGCAAAACGTAGCTTGTGCGGATGATACTAATGGATCTGTTACAACGGATCCTGCTAACTACGGTGGTGGCACAGGTGCCTTGACTTTCTATTTGTTTTGGGCAAACGGTGATTCCGTCACATTGGCAACCCCTAACTACGACAATCTCCCTGTTGGAAACTATTATTTTAAAGCGGTAGATGTAAACGGTTGTTCTGCCACAGGAAACACGTTTAGCATTGAAGCTCCTTCCGCTATTTCTATTATAGGCGGAACTGTAACGGCAGACTGTTCAAATTCGATAGATATCCCTGTTACGCTGGCCTGGTCTGGTGGTACCGGAGACGTAGATTTTTCTCTAACGGCAAATGGTCCTTACGATATCGAAGGAGGAGTGTCTACCGTTCAATTAACTGCGCCATCGGTAGGCGTGTTTACGATCTACGCAATCGACTCGGAAGGATGTACCTACAATACCAACTTTAGTGTTGTTGGTGCGCCGGCAATCACTGTTGACGCTGAAGTTACTGCAATCTCTTGTTTCGGCTTGTCTGATGGAGCTTTGACAGTAAACGCTACCGGCGGTACAGGAAGTTTCATATATGGTTTCAACGGAGGAACTCTCTCGGCTGATAATATGCTAG
>JBILCQ010000268.1:0-3369 GCA_044353065.1 Flavobacteriales bacterium
CATACACAGCCCCCCAGGTGAAACCACCGCCGAAGGCTGCTAAGATGATATTGTCTCCTTTTTTCAATTGCTTTTCCCAATCCCACAGGCACAAAGGTATGGTGCCCGCCGTGGTGTTGCCGTAACGTTGAATGTTGACCATCACTTTCTCCGGACCAACGCCCATGCGATTGGCCGTTGCATCGATGATGCGCAAATTGGCCTGGTGAGGAACCAGCCACGCCACATCATCGGCCGTCAGGCTGTTCTTCTCCATGATTTCAGCAGAAACGTCGGCCATGCCTTTAACAGCTGCCTTGAATACCGGCTGACCATCTTGGAAAACATAGTGTTCTTTATTGTCGACGGTTTCGTGCGAGGCCGGTTTTACAGATCCACCGGCTTTCTGATGCAGGTATTGACGTCCACTGCCGTCGGATTTGAGGATGCTGTCCATAATGCCCGTTCCCTCTTCAGTTGGCTCGAGCAGCACGGCACCTGCGCCGTCACCGAAGATGATGCAGGTGGCGCGATCGGTATAGTCGATGATGCTCGACATCTTGTCGGCGCCCACCACAACTACTTTCTTGTATTTGCCGGTTTCGATGAATTGAGATCCGGTGGTAAGGGCATACAGAAAACCTGAGCATGCGGCATTGATGTCATAGCTCCATGCATTGACAGCCCCAATTTTGTCGGAAATGATGTTGGCTGTAGCCGGAAAAACATGGTCGGGAGTAACAGTTGCACAGATGAGTAGGTCGATTTCTGAGGCATTTATTCCGCGTTTGGCGAGAAGTCCTTTTACTGCTTCAGCGCCCATGTCGCTGGTGCCCAAGCCCTCTCCCTTCAGAATGTGGCGCTCTTGCACACCTGTACGAGTGCGAATCCACTCATCAGTCGTATCGACCATTTTCTCAAGGTCGAAATTGGTGAGCACATCGGGTGGAAGGTAGCCGTGCACGGCGGTAATGGCTGCAGTTAGTTTTGACATAGATGCGGTTAGACGGTTAGAAATGCGGGCAAATGTAACAAGGGATGAGGATTGTAGGATAACAGGAGTATAGGATTGTAGGATTGTAGGGGCGCCCCTGCTTTTTCATGAAATAGTTTGACACCGAAATGGAGAGATATTTCCGATTACATAAAGTCCTTTGCGCCGAGGAACATTGTCGCCGGCGATTTATACCTAAAGACCTAGTTTTGGTAGACAGATGGGTAAACCGTCAGCCGAAATCATGGGAGCTCAATCTCCCTACAATCCTACAATCCTGTTATCCTACAATCCTTTTCCTTGGAATTCTCAAAAAATAGATTACTTTTGCCCTCCGTTTTGAAAATCGGCTGAAGTGAAAACATTAAAGGAATACCGCATTCCCTACTTGGGATTAAAGGCGGGAGAACACCGATACGAGTTTCATTTAACGGACCAGTTCTTTGACGAGTTTGAGTTTTCAGAGATTCAAGGTTCTGACCTTCACGTAGAGGTTGACCTTGAAAAGCAGAGTACGATGATTGTAATACACACGCGTTTGAGCGGTGGAGTGCAGTCGGAGTGCGACCATTGTGGCGATTCTCTGCCGTTGACCATCCGAACCGAGCAGCAATTGGTTGTGAAGTTTGGTAATGAAACGAGCGAGCAGGATGACGAAATCTTGATTTTGGGTCCGAATGAACACGAAATCGATTTGGCCCAGTACTTCTACGAGTATGCACACCTCGCCCTCCCGGCCAGAAAAGTGCACGCCAATGAAGCTGATTGTAACCAGCAAGTGTTGCAGCAACTGGCTAAATACAAGGTTGATCAAACAGCCAACACCCAGTGGGCGGCTCTGAAAAATTTGAACTACGAAGACCCGGAAGACAACGAATTTTTTGACGAAGAAGAATAACGATTTAATACCATACTAAAATGGCACATCCCAAACACAGGATCTCGCAAACCCGCCAGGCAAAGCGCAGAACGCACTACAAAATTGAAGCTCCGAACGTGGCTACTTGCCCAACAACCGGTCAGCCTCACTTGATGCACCATGCCCATTGGTATGAAGGCAAGCTTTACTACAAGGGTAAAGTTTTGGCTGAAAAAGAAGGCGCAGAAAACGCGTAATCCTTTAGACACGACTTTTAGAGCCGGCCGCTTTACCGCGGGCCGGCTTTCTTGTTTATACTTGGGTATGCCGCTTGAATGGGGGGGAGGCGATGAATGGTGGAATAGTGACTAGTAAGTATTGACTAGAGAATAGTGAAGTGCTGAAATAGTTTAGTGGCGGAAATGATCTTTTGAGTTATGTTAGCAATCGCTAGGAACTAGACGATGTTGTAGCGAGGTAATTGTGCGAATCCAATAAAATTTGAACAGAATGAAATCATCTCTTCTTTTGATTGCTTGTCTCTTCGGATGGAATGCATTGTGGGCGCAATCTGATATCTCTCCGGCTGTGTCGGCCGCTCTCAAAAAGGGCGATGCAACCGCTCTCGCGTCTTACTTCATGCCTCAGGTGGAGCTCACGCTCAGCGGCAAGGATGGCTTGGTTGAAAAGACGCAGGCGCAACAAATGCTTGCGGGATTTTTCAACGAAAATCCACCACAGTCTTTCAACATAAAACACCAGGGCACTTCTAAGCTCGATGATCAGTTTCGCATAGGTGAGCTTACAACAGCAAAGGGAATTTTTCGCGTCACGTTTTTCATGAAGAAAAACAATAACGTTCTGCAAATAAAACAATTCAAAATTGAACCGGCTTCCTGAAGCAGGTCAGGTTCATTACACATTATTGTATGAGTGATATTACTTCTGTCGGCGCTTTCGACGTCGATGATTTTATTCGGCGTGCACTCGCTGAAGATGTGGGCGATGGCGACCACACCACATTATCGACCATCCCTGCTTCGGCCATCGGGAAGGCGCGGTTGCTGGTGAAACAGGAAGGCGTCCTGGCCGGCGTTGAAATTGCTCGTGCCGTTTTTGCTCAGGTGGATTCATCTCTCACGTTCACTAAGTTGTTATCGGATGGTGCTGTTATCAAGCCGGGTGATGTGGCTTTTTATGTTGAAGGGCCTTCGCGCAGTATCACCATTGGAGAGCGACTTGCATTGAATTTCATGCAACGCATGAGTGGAATAGCCACGAAGACGCATCGCATACAATCGCTTATTGCCGATACGAAATGCAAGCTGCTCGACACACGCAAGACAACACCGGGCTTTCGCTATTTCGAAAAGGAAGCGGTGCGCATGGGCGGTGGGGTAAACCATCGTTTTGGCTTGTATGATATGATTCTCGTGAAAGACAATCATGTCGATTTTGCCGGTGGAGTGCAGAAGGCCTTGTCACAGGTGAAGAATTATCTTGAATCGACCGGAAGGAACCTGCGCGTAGAAGTCGA
>JBILCQ010000269.1:0-3361 GCA_044353065.1 Flavobacteriales bacterium
GTACTTTGAAAGTGGGATGATGGAAAACTTTTTCGAGGTCTTGACTATTTATGATGGTCCTAACACTTCTTCACCTATCATCGAAGCATGGTCGGGTGGTGATGCCACCGGCATGGAGTGGATTGCCAATAGCGGATGTATCACCTTTACATTTACTTCTGATGGAAGCGTATCGTGCGCCGGAGGTTCATTCAACTACGACGAATGGATTTTTTCCGTTCAACCGCAAGCGCCTTCTGAAGTAGCCACTTGGGCTCCCGATGGCTATGCGTGGTCATGGTCTCCGGTCAATCCATTGGATGATCCTTTCGCACAATCACCCACCATTGTCAATTTGACCGGACAAACAACGTTTACGGTAACCGGTTACCCTATTGGTCACCCTGATTGCGCCAGCAGTGATGAGGTCGTGGTTTATCTCGAACAAAATCAAAATGCAGGTGATGATACTCAAATTAGTGTTTGTTCAAATGCGGCAACTTTTGATATGCGTGATAGTTTAAATGGAAATCCATACAACTTGGGCGAGTGGCTCGACGCTCTGGAAAATCCTTATCTGTCCGGCACTTTCAATCCTGCCGTTGATAATCCCGGAGTTTATTACCACTATATACCTGGTGGATGTGATACAGCAGAATTGGTTATCACGCTTGTGAACCCCATGACTATTACAACTCCGAACGACACAATCATTTGCTCTGGCTCGGCAGTCAACCTAGATCTTTATCAATTGCTCAATGGCAAACCACCGTATCAATACACGTGGACCTATAATACTGAAACAGTGGCTACCGGCAATCATGAAGTCTATACGCCCAATGAGACCGGTGAAGTTTGCTTGATTGTTCAAGATGCATGCGCTACAGAAGTTACTCAATGCTTTATTACCGATGTATTACCGCCGGTAGATGTTTCTTTTAGCGCTGACACAACAGCTTCCTGCTGGCCGGGCACCTTCAACCTTGTTATTGAAAGTGACCCTGCTGTATATAATTCCAGTCAGTGGATTATTTCGAATGGCACAAGCATCAACAATGATGACGAGGTTGAACTCATGTTCGAAACACCGGGCACCTACAACGTAGTTCTGAAACTCACCAATGCAGCCGGCTGCACGAATACTTCGGCGAATCCATTAATCCTTAATAGCTATGCGCCCCCGGTTCCGGCGTATGTAGCTTCGCCACAACCGACCGACATCATGAACCCTGAAATTCAATTTACGGATATGACCGAGGGCTTTCCGATTGCAAGCTATGCTTGGACTTTCTACAATTCCTCAGGTGAACTTGTAGGAGGATCGGCTTCTGCTAATCCGACATTCGAATTCTCTTCCGATTATGGCGATGATTACACCGTTCAATTGCAAGTAACCGACATAAACAATTGCACCGCCTTTGTTTCACCCGGCATTGTTACGGTCAATGACCTACTCCAATTCTATATACCAACTGCCTTCACTCCAAATGGCGATGGTGTGAACGATGAATTGTTTTTTGAAGGTGCCGACATTGACCCTACGCGTTTTAAATTCAAAATTTTCAATCGCTTTGGTGAAGTCATTTTCGAAACGACAGATCCGTCAGTTCCCTGGGTGGGGAATATCAAGGATGGTGAACACTATGCGCCGAATGGTCCTTACAATTGGATAGCGACCATTGTATCGAAATCGACTGGAGCGAAGAAGGAACTGAATGGTTCCGTGCTTATTGCACGCTAAAACAACTTCGGTTGTTCATACAATTCAGGGTAAGCGTATGGTGCATATGCCTCACAAGCGTTGCCGGGAGAATTCTTTCCTCTAAGTGGCTTCACGGTGTGGGCTCTCATTGAGCTATCTGTTTTCGGCTGTAGCAAATCCTTTAGCAGTTCCATCGGACTTTCAACATCCATCCAAGTCATCAACTCAAGGCCTTGCAGAACAACGGGCATTCTCGGGCCATCACGATCGGGGTTGTTATGAATAGAAGCCATGAATTGATTGGCCGAAGTCGTAACGACAGCGAATGATGAAACCACCTCTCCCCTTTCCGGATCCTTCCATTCATCGCAAACACATGCCAGCCAACGAACCTCTTCATCTATCCAATCCACGTAATGCGGGTACTTTTTTCCTTTCGTATGCTTGTATTCATAAAAGCCCGTAATGGGCAATAATCCTCGACGCGTTTTGACAGCGTGCGAAAATGCCGGCTTTTCAAAGAGCGTCTCAGCCCGAGCATTCAGTGTCATATTCATCAACTCAAGCGCCTCAGTCCAATTACGACACCAATGCGGAATCAACCCCCAATGCATCGGGTGCCAGCGGAGCCCATCATCTAGCATCAAAATCGGTAGAGCCGGATGATCAAATCCGCTGATGGCAAACAAAGGCTTCCCTTTGATTTGCTCTCTGAAAATTCGTAAGGCCTCTTCAATTTCTTCAGGAATGGCATTCTTCCGCTGCCCCTGCTTGATAATACGTTCTTCGAGCTGCTGTATCGTGTAGCACATAGGCCGAAAATAAAGTAAATGGTGATATCGTACATTTGAATCCCCGAATTAGAGAACAACAATGTCATATCTGAAAAGAAACGGTGCATTCCTGCTATTCGGCTTGCTCGCCGCATTCACAATTCTATCTTTTCGAACTCCTATTCATCCGAAAAAACGCGAGGAACTTAAAATCGAATTGGGAAGACAATTGTTCTTCGATAAAGCACTAAGTAATCCGAATGGTCAATCGTGCACTGTTTGTCATGCTCCGAAGACCGCTTTTTCAGATCCCAACCATGCCATCATTTCAGAGGGAATGATAAATGGCGCATTTGTGAATCGTAACTCCCAATCGCTGGCCTATGTGTCGTTCATCCCTCCATTGGAAAAAGACTCGTTGGGCAACTACCACGGCGGACTATTCTGGGATGGTCGCAGCAATAGTTTGGAACATCAACTTTCCGGCCCCTTTTTCAATCCAGCTGAAATGAATAATTCGGACACGCTTATGCTCGTGAATGAAGTTCTCAACGCACCCTATTACGCCCTTTACAAGAAAGTTTATGGCAAAATGAAGAATGCATCCGAAGCGTACGACCACCTGTGTGATGCGCTTGCCGCTTTTGAACGTAGTACCTTATTTCGTGAGTTCAGTTCGAAATACGACTTCTATCTGGAAGGTAAAGTGCAACTTTCGGCTATCGAACAAGAAGGGCTGGAGCTCTTTCAGGGAAAAGCGCGATGCAACCATTGCCATTCTATGCAACCCGACACAGAAACCGGCAAGGTTCTTTTCACCGATTATGGATATCACAACCTAGGAGTACCGCGAAACGAACAAAACCCGTTCTACTTGACACATACTGCAATAAATCCGCTTGGCACC
>JBILCQ010000049.1:0-11463 GCA_044353065.1 Flavobacteriales bacterium
ATAAGCATACAAGCGTGTGATCCGGAAAACCTCTGCACCGCTTCCACTTTCACCTTGAATGTATCCGCCGTAAATGATCTTCCTGTTGTTTTCAACGACTCCTACTCCATCAATGAAGACCAAGTTTTAACAGGGAACCTTAGCAATGGTGAATTCGACATAGAAGGTGGTGCCCTGATTTATACGAGCAATCAAACTCTTCAAGGTGGAAGCTTGCTATTGAACCCGAATGGACAATTTACGTTTACACCCATTGCCAACTGGTTCGGTTCACAAACAATAGCTATAACAGTATGCGATAGTCAAAGTGGTTGTGTTACTTCTCAGCTCACACTCAATGTCGCTTCCGTGAACGATGCCCCATCTTCGACACCGGCCAATCTTGCATCCAATGAAGATCAAGTGCTCTCCGGAAACCTGTTGACCTACTGCTCCGACGTTGAGAATTCCGCACTCACCTTTTCTTTGCAGAATGCGCCAGCTTCCGGCACATTAACCCTCAATTCAAACGGAAGTTTCACGTATGTTCCTTCTGCAAACTTTTTCGGTAACGTGTCCTTCACCTACCAAGTTTGCGACGGAAGCAACAGCTGCGTCACTGGTATAGTGTCAATTGCTATTTCAAACATCAATGACGCTCCCAATGCACCCAATTTTTCTATCAATACCGATGAAGACGTGACCGCATCAGGAACAGCATTTGGAATTACTGACATAGATAACAACACACTTACCATAACACTCAGCACACCGGCTCAATATGGAACATTTTCAATTGCAACTAGTGGCAGCTACTCGTATGTTCCTAATGCAAATTTCTTCGGTACCGAAACGCTGATATATCAAGTGTGCGATCCATTAGGGCTTTGCTCCAATGGCCAAATTTCAATTCTGGTCAATGCCATACAAGACATACCTCAAGCAAACAGTGAGTCATTTGCTGTTATCCAAGGCAACACACTCACTGGAAACCTGAGTACAAACGATAGTGACGGCGATGGCGACGCATTGACCTACACTGCCTCAAACACAGCGCAGCATGGTTCATTTATCCTTAACCCAAACGGTGCATTTTCTTATATCGCAAACACGGACTTTATAGGCACCGAAGTAATCACCTATTCGGTGTGCGACAGCTTTGGAAACTGCGCCAATTCGACCCTCACAATTGACGTGCTGACCAGTAACACTCCACCAGTGGCAAGCGCTTTCTCTGCTAACACGAATGAGGACCAAAATCTCAACGCAACACTTCTATCCGCTGTAGAAGACGCACAAGGCGGCCTGCTTTCATTTACCACACTTCAAGCACCCGCTCATGGAGTGCTCAATTGGCTTAGTAACGGAAACTTTCAGTACATACCAGCCCCCAACTTCTTTGGCGCGGACTCCTTTGCATACCGTGTTTGCGACAATGGCGGCTTATGCGATCAATCAACAGTTTCCATTTCAGTTGCTGCAGTTAACGATGCGCCCGCCATCGGAGAAGAAACGATGTCGACCTCGGAAGACACGCAGACAACATTAAACATCGCATTGAATGACTCCGATATTGAAAGTGATTTGATTACCTATGGAATTATCACAAACGGTACAAATGGTTTGGCATCGCTTACCCTGGGTGGACAAATCACCTACACACCCAACCCCAACTTTTGGGGTGAAGATGTCATTGTCTATGAAGCCTGTGATCCATTCAATGCCTGCACAGAAGCTGTCTTAGCAATCAACATCGCATCTATTAACGATGCGCCGATAGCATCCAACTCCTCTATTCAATTGGAAGAAGACGGTATTCAGCTTGGCTCCGTCGCCGCACTCGTGAATCATGCAGATGAAGAATCCCTCTTTTTTGGAACGTTGAATTCACCTGAACATGGAGACCTTTTCATCGGCAGTAACGGAGATTTTTCATACACGCCTTTCACAAATTATTATGGCTCAGATGAGTTTAGCTACATCACATGCGACGCCTTTGGAGCATGCGATTCAGCGGTTTTTTCGATTGCGGTGACTCCAATTAACGATGAACCCGCTGCTGAAAATGACGTCGTGCAAACAACCGAGGACACTGCATTGCAATTCAATCTTTCGACTAACGACTCAGATGTAGAAAATGATCCTCTGACATATAGTTTATCTGAAACTACCTCTCTCGGTTCCATTCTAGTAAGCTCGTCTGGTATGCTCACATTCGAACCTTATCTGAATGCTTTTGGAACAGATTCGATAACAATAAACGTGTGCGACACACATGGTGCGTGCTCCGAATCTTTCGTGGCGATAATCGTGAATCCCGTAAACGACCTACCAATTGTAGAGCCCCACATTTTCATACTCAACGAAGATGATTCGATTTCCGGAAGCCTGTCAGACTTCACCACCGATCCAGAAGAAATCAACTTGATCTTCTCACTTCTTTCCGAAAGTCAAAACGGTACAATCGGTTTCAATAATGATGGCACATTCCAATACAACCCAAACATAAATTTCTACGGCAACGATGCCATCTCCGTTGAAGTTTGCGATTCAGAAAATGGCTGCAACGTAGCAACGTTTGTATTCCAGATACTTCCATTGAATGATGCACCACAAACTCAAAACACTCAACTTACTTTACTAGAAGACACGGCCATACAAGGAAGTCTTTCTTCGCTTGCAAATGACGCCGATGAAGAAGCTCTCATCTTCACTCTTGTCGAAAACGCACAGCATGGTACATTCGTCATTCATTCAAACGGCGGATTCACCTATGCCCCGAGCGCTCAATTTTTCGGACAAGATTCTGTTCTCTTTGCGGCATGCGATGGCGCTGCAAGCTGCGATTCATCCTGGATTGTCTTCACTATTTCGTTGATTAATGATGCTCCTGTCGTTTACAATGAAGAGCAACAAGTTTTTTTGAATGAATCAGTCAGCGGATCGGTCTCTGCAAATGACATTGATTTCGATGAAGACGAACTGAGTTATTCGGTCCTCAACAACGACACAGGAGGCAATTTCCAATTGGATAATGACGGCAACTTCCTCTTTACACCTGCAACCGATACCACAGGACTTTTCACGGTCACCTACTCGGCTTGCGATCCATCAGGATTATGTGATACAGGTAGCATCACCTTTTATGTAACTATGTCAGATGAGGCCAACACGGCTCCTTCAGCTCAGAATTTCGCAATCCAAAGTTGTGCAGGTGGCACGGTCAGCATACCACTTGGAGAGCTCATTACCGATACACAAGAAGAATCTTCAGCCCTTAACGTCGTGATTGGAACAGCAAACAGCGGAAGTTATCAGTTCGACTCCGAATCTCTCACACTGACTTATCAGGCTAGTCAGTTTGCATCAGGAACCATTACATTCTCCTATTACGTTTGCGACAATGGCATCATAGCCATGTGCGATACAGCCACAATCTCTGTTCAGATTTTACCCTCAAGCCCCATTCAAATTACCGGGTTTCAACTATCACAAATCGATTGCTATGGAGAGGCAAATGGCAGCTTAAGCATATCCGCTCAAAGCAATCAAGGAGTTGTCAGCTACGATTGGAGCAATGGCTCGAGCCAACAAGCCATCAACAATCTGGCGGCCGGAAATTATTCGGTAGTGATTTCATCCACCGCACCCTGTCCCATAAACCAAACAGCGCAGTTTACCATAACACAACCTGCTGAGCTTTTAGGCGTGCACTCTGTTGTAGATTCCGACGGGATCAATTCGGCCGACTCTATTATTGTTTTCGTTTCGGGCGGTGTACCGGGCTATACTATCCTATGGTCAACACCTCAGGGCGTAATTCAAAATCAATGGAGCGTTGCCATCAGTGCAGGAGGTAATTACTCATATACCATTACAGACGAAAACGATTGTGAATACATAGACAACGTGCTTATCACTTCTGTTAATGATCGCCTTACGACTTCAGATTTAATCATCTACCCGAATCCAATTTCACAGGAAAATCTACTAGATATTCAATGCAATTCGAAGATGATAACACTGGAGCTCTTCGATAGCAACGGCTCACTCCTTTCGATTACTCGAGTGGAAAGTGACAACGCCTCTATCGACGCTACGCAATACAGCAGCGGAGTCTATACAGCGCGCATTACAACTGAACGGGGCATTCTCACTCGACGAATAGTCAAGCTTTAAAAACTATTTACTCAAGTACAGATTTCTTTCCGAATAAATCTGTCGGAAGAAAGGATCACGCAAATCTTTTATGAAGCGAATTGCCTCTCCTGTGCTCTTCATCTCAGGGCCAAGCTCCTTCTTCACCTCAGGAAACTTCTCATAGCTGAACACCGGAATTTTAATCGCATAGCCATTGCGCTTAGGATTGAACTTAAAATCGCGCACCTTCTTCTCTCCCAACATCACTTTCGTTGCATAGTTCACATAAGGCTCGTCGTATGCTTTGGCAATAAATGGCACCGTGCGCGAAGCGCGAGGATTGGCCTCAATAATATAAACCACATCATCTTTTATCGCAAACTGAATATTGATGAGTCCAACTGTATTCAGCGCCTTTGCAATCGTTCTTGTGTGTTCCTCAATTTGCGTAATCAAAAAATCGCCAAGATTATAGGGCGGCAGCACGGCATACGAATCGCCACTATGAATTCCCGCCGGCTCGATGTGTTGCATGATGCCGATGATATAAACATCCTCGCCATCACAAATAGCGTCGGCCTCTGCTTCTATCGCACCTTCCAAAAAGTGATCAAGGAGAATCTTGTTGTCGGGCATATCGTTCAGAATGTTCACCACATGCTGCTCGAGCTCCGATTCATTGATTACAATTTTCATTTTCTGACCACCCAACACATAGCTGGGTCGAACCAGCAACGGGAAGCCCAAATCGCGCGATAGCTCAATAGCTTGCTCTGCACTTTCCACTACACCAAACTTGGGATATGGAATGTTATTTTCCTTGAGCAGCGTCGAAAAACTTCCACGGTCTTCCGCCAAATCGAGCGATTTGAAATCAGTTCCGATAATTTTTATTCCGTACTTATCGAGCTTTTCTGCAAGCTTCAAAGCCGTTTGCCCACCGAGCTGTACAATAACACCTTCAGGCTTTTCATGCTGAATGATATCGTAGATGTGTTCCCAAAACACCGGCTCGAAATAGAGCTTATCGGCTGTATCAAAGTCGGTCGAAACAGTTTCAGGATTGCAGTTGATCATGATGGTTTCGTAGCCGCATTCACGCGCAGCAAGCACACCATGCACACACGAATAATCGAACTCGATGCCTTGACCAATACGATTAGGGCCGCTTCCAAGCACAACTACTTTTTTACGGTCGCTCACCACGCTTTCATTCTCCTGTTCAAACGTGCTGTAGTAATAAGGAGTCTTCGCTTCGAATTCAGCCGCGCAGGTATCGACCAACTTGTACACGCGGCGAATACCCATTTCGTTGCGCTTCTTGTACACTTCACTTTCAAGACATCGCAGCAAGTGCGCTACTTGACGGTCGGCATACCCTTTCTGTTTCGCTTCAAACATGAGTTCGTGCGAAATGGAGTTGATATCGAACTTTTCAATGCGACGCTCAGTATGAATCATGTCTTCTATCTGACGCAGGAACCACGCATCGATGCGCGTCTTCTCTTGAATCGTCTTGAAGGGAATTCCAAGTTTGATGGCGTCATACACATGAAACAAACGATTCCAGCTTGGCCGTTCAAGTGATGCAAGCAGCTGCGCCTGATCACGCACTTCTCTTCCATCGGCTCCCAAACCATTGCGCTTTATTTCGAGCGACTGACATGCCTTTTGTAACGCCTCTTGAAAGCTGCGCCCAATGCCCATTACCTCACCTACGCTCTTCATCTGCAATCCCAGCTCGCGATTGCTGCCTGGGAACTTGTCGAAATTCCAACGCGGAATTTTGACAATTACATAGTCGAGTGTCGGTTCAAAAAATGCCGAAGTTGATTTCGTGATTTGGTTTTGCAGTTCATCAAGGTGATAGCCGATGGCTAGCTTAGATGCAATTTTCGCAATTGGATAACCGGTTGCTTTACTCGCCAATGCCGACGAGCGAGACACGCGCGGATTAATCTCAATTGCAATGATATCTTCCTTCTCGTCGGGGCTTACCGCAAACTGCACGTTGCAACCACCCGCGAAATTTCCGATGGCACGCATCATTCGTATGGCCATATCCCGCATTTTCTGATACGTCGTATCAGAAAGTGTCATCGCAGGAGCAACCGTAATGCTATCGCCCGTATGAATACCGATTGGATCGAAATTCTCTATCGAACAAATGATTGTCACATTGTCGTTGGCATCCCGCAACAACTCCAGCTCGAATTCCTTCCAACCCATAAGGGCTTTGTCGATCATCACTTCGTGAATTGGCGAAAGATGAAGACCACGATCGAGTAATTTATCAAAATCAGCTTGATGGTGCACCAATGCCGCTCCACTTCCTCCCAGTGTATAGGAAGGACGAATACAAAGCGGAAAACCGAATTCTTGCGCAATTTCCTTTCCTTCCAAAAAACTTTTCGCTGTTCGCTGTGGGGCCATGGGCACTCCTATCTGTCCCATCAACTTTCGAAACGCTTCACGATTCTCCGTTATCTCAATGGCCTTGGTATCTACACCTACCATGCGCACGCCATGCTCTTCCCAAATACCCATTTCCTCGCACTGAATTGCGAGGTTCAATGCAGTTTGTCCACCCATGGTAGGAAGCACTGCATCGATTTTATGCTCAGCCAAAATGCGGAGAATGCTTTCAGGTTCGAGTGGCAACAAGTAAACATTATCAGCAACGACCTTATCGGTCATGATTGTTGCAGGATTACTGTTGATGAGCGTTACGGTGATACCTTCCTCGCGGAGTGAACGGGCAGCTTGTGATCCGCTGTAGTCAAATTCGCAGGCCTGGCCTATTACGATGGGTCCTGAACCAATAATGAGAACGGACTGAATGGAGTTGTCTTTGGGCATTTTTTTTTTATCTGACCACTCCTGTGATCAGTTAAACAAAAATGAAAAGTGGATTTGCGGCGCGAAGATAGGCCCCCCTGTAAGGTCAAACCGCATTAAGATTTCAAAAGGATGTGGATAAGTAGCGCAATGCCCGCGCTGTCGCGCAGTTCAGTACATTTGAGCGCTATTCGAAAGAACCTACATGCGCACGCTTATCATAGATAACTACGACAGCTTCACCTTCAATCTTCAACATTATATGGAGGCCGAACTGAACGACTCTGTTCCGGTGGTACGCAACGATGCCATAACATTGGATGAAGTAGGCAATTTCGACCAAATCGTTCTGTCACCGGGCCCGGGACTGCCCGAACAAGCGGGTGTGACATTGGACGTGATACGGCATTTCGCAAGCACCAAGCGCATTCTCGGAGTATGCCTTGGCCACCAGGCCATTGGAATTGCTTTCGGGGGAAAGCTTGAAAATTTGAAGACCGTGCATCACGGCGTTTCCTCTGGACTTCACATTACAAAAAGCGATTACCTGTGGTCCGACTTTCCAAATGCATCTCTTGTTGGGCGCTATCATTCATGGGTTGTAAGCAACAACGGATTGCCCGACTGCCTGGAAATTATAGCCACCGATGAAAACGGAGAAATCATGGCACTTCGACATAGCATCTTCGACATTCGAGGGGTTCAGTTTCATCCCGAAAGTATCATGACCACTCACGGAAGAACCCTTATTCGAAATTGGGTGAACGAAAAGCGCACGATTTGAAATCGACCTTCACATACAACAACGTCACTCTTGAGTACATAACCATCGGAGATGGCAAGGAGGTGGTTCTCTGCATTCACGGTTTTGGAAGAACGGCAGAAGACTTCTCGCTTTTCGAAGATTTGCTTCAACCCAGCCAACGAATAGTTGCGATAAACATATTAGCCCACGGCAACAGCACTTTTCCGTCATCTCGCATTAGTAAAGATCCACTTTCCAAGTCAGAGTGGTCTTCTCTGGTAACTGCCTTTTTGAAGTCGCTTAACATTGAGCACTTCCATTTGATTGGATACAGCATGGGTGGAAGACTGGCTATGGTGCTGGCGGAGCAAATACCGGAAAAAATAAAGTCGTTGATACTCCTGGCGCCCGATGGACTCAAAGTAAATTGGGTATACCGCTTCGTCAGCGAAACCAAACTTGGACGTGTCCTTTATCGATGTATCATAGAAAACCCGAATTGGATATTACGCACAGTAGATTTTTTGAGATTCCTTCGCGTGCTACATCCAAAAATTCAACGCTTCGTGCATTTTCAACTGGAAACAAAGACTAGGCGCCAACTCGTCTATGATGCATGGCTCATACACCGACAATTGTTTCCTCGATTGCCTGTGGTTGCGCAAAACATGGAGGCGCATAAGATTCCGTTTGAGCTTGTTTTCGGAGCTTACGACAAAGTGATTCCGGCACGAGATGGCAAGCGACTGCTCAGGCACTTCAAAACAGAACACCGCCCTGTCGTGCTAAATCTGGGTCATCGCCTTCTGCATCACTCGACTGTCGCGTATCTCAGCGAGAAAGGACTATGGATGCCTATGTCTAAACGGTAACACTTTTTCGTTTTGTGTTCCTTTCAAGTTTGCGTAAACTTGCGTCGGCCTTTGTGCCTTTATTGATTCATGAAAAATTGCCAGTTCGAGCCGGAACACATTTCCATCCGCATCTGATGCTGATTCGTCATTGCGACGCGTCTTAGCGCGCTCGTTCCTTGTTTTTTTCTGTTAACCGAATCATTTAAAAATCAATGAAGACTAAATACATCGACCTGGTAGAACAAACCTTCGAATGGCCCCAGGAAGAATTTCAACTCGATAAAGACAACCTCCTTTTCCACGAAATTCCACTCATGGATTTGGTGGAGAAATACGGATCACCTCTGAAGTTTACGTATCTCCCGAAGATCAGCCAGAACATCAAGAAGGCGAAAGAGTGGTTTCGTATTGCCCGCAATGAAGTTGGCTACGAAGGCGAGTATCACTATTGCTACTGCACAAAAAGCTCACACTTCCGCTACGTGTTGGAAGAGGCTCTGAAGAACAACATTCACATTGAAACTTCTTCTGCCTACGACATCGATCTCATTCGTCGACTAGGCACCCTCGGCAAAATCAACAAAACCCAACGCATCATTTGTAACGGCTTCAAAAAGGATGAATACGTAAAGAAAATTTTCGACTTACATGCGGATGGTTACAAGGATATAATCTCCGTTATCGACAACAAATACGAATTCCAGACATTTGAAGAACTGGTGCAAGAGCCCATGAACATTGGCATTCGTATAGCTAGTGAAGAAGAGCCCAAATTCGAATTCTATACTTCTCGTCTCGGAATTGGGTATCGTGAGATTGTTCGCTTTTACAAGAAATCGATACACGACAACCCGCATCTCAACTTGAAGATGCTTCACTTCTTCATCAACTCCGGCATCAAAGACACCAGCTATTACTGGAACGAATTGGTAAAGTGCCTGAAGGTGTATTGTGAGCTTCGTGAAATTTGTCCAACGCTCGATTGCCTGAACATTGGAGGAGGCTTCCCTATAAAAAACTCACTCGCTTACTCATTCGACTACCAATACATGGTGACGGAGATTCTGCGTCAAGTGAAAAATGCCTGCGATGATGCCGGTGTGCCGGTTCCTCATATCTACACCGAGTTCGGTTCATTCACCGTTGGAGAAAGTGGCGGAGCGATTTACAAAATTCTATATCAGAAAGAACAGAATGATCGCGAGAAATGGAACATGATCGACTCATCCTTCATGACAACCCTTCCCGACAGCTGGGCCATCAACAAACGCTTCATCATGCTCCCCGTGAATAACTGGCATGAAAACTACGAGCGCGTCTTTTTAGGAGGTCTCACGTGCGACAGCGACGATTACTACAACTCGGAGCAACACACTAACGCGATTTATCTTCCGAAATACTACCCCGATCAACCCCAATACATCGGCTTCTTCAACACGGGTGCCTACCAGGATACACTTGGCGGATTCGGTGGGATTCACCATTGCCTTATGCCTCAACCCAAGCATGTTTTGATCGATCGAGACAGTAAAGGAAAATTGAAGTACAAGCTATGGGCACCGGAGCAGAAGCCAAAAGAAGTACTTGAAATTTTAGGTTACTACGATTAATCGAATGAAACTGCTAACCTTTTCAAAGGCTGTAAACGCATCGGTGCTGCTCATCATTCTCGTGAGCTTGCGTAAGAGTTTTATCTCGCTCATCAACACGTTCGATCCGCCCGAACGATTTGCCGTTACGCTTTACCAAGTCTTGGTCGTTTTTCTTACCATCGAAGCCGCTCGCTTAACGACCATTGCGTTTTACCGCCCACAAGGCGGAGTCAAGAAAGACAACTTCACTACCGGTCTATCACAAATTGCGCGATTGGTATACGGGCTCATCCTCGGTGTGCTTGTCATGTCTCTGTTCAGCATAAGCATGAAAGAAGCCATTACGACACTGAGTCTGCTGGCCGCTGCATTGGTTTTGATCACGAAAGATTATATCTCCAATCTCATGAATGGCATGTACATGACCTTCGCACGAATTGTGAATATTGGCGACACTGTGAAGATTGCAGATACGAAGGGGAAAATAATTGATATCACTCTTTCAAATGTGCATTTGCTGAACGACGACGATGATATCGTCTACATACCAAACAACAACGTCTTTGCCAGCCAAATCATCAATTACACGCGTCGAGAATTGAAGAAAAGTAACATCGACTTTGAGTTGGACATCTCCCAAATTGATCAGCTTGAAAAAATCGAAAAGGAAATTGTCTTCGCATTGAATGACCTTCATGATTTGATTCAACCCGGAAGTATGATTTTGAAGGTAAACAGTATCAAGCACGAATACTGTTCTTTTAAGTTCCAGTACATTCTGAATGACACACTGAACAAAGAGCACGATAACAAAGTGAAAAGACAGGTTATCGCATTCGTGATGCGTTACTCACTGCAAACCCGCACCAGGGGCTGATTTCCGATTCCAAAAGTTAATTTCGAACTTCCAGGAAAAAAATTGTTCAAATCCACGTTGATTTTTTCATTTTTGCCGCGGAATTAATTAGCCATTCAGGCAGATTTTCCACACGCAAAAAATGGGTAAATACAATTCAATACGGCAATTCATGCAGGAGAACTACCTGCACTTCAATGCCGCGGCCATGGTAGATGCTGCCAAAGGCTATGAGCAACACCTCACCGAGGGCGGAAAAATGATGATAACGCTGGCCGGCGCCATGTCTACAGCTGAGCTTGGTATTTCACTCGCCGAGATGATTCGTCAGGGTAAAGTCGACATCATTTCTTGCACCGGTGCAAACCTGGAAGAAGATCTCATGAATCTCGTTGCACACAATCACTATGAGCGTGTGCCCAACTACCGCGATCTTACTCCTCAGCAAGAATGGGATTT
>JBILCQ010000270.1:0-3342 GCA_044353065.1 Flavobacteriales bacterium
GTCACCATCCATACTACCATAGTTTCCCTGTCCATCTACCAATGGGTAACGAAGCGTCCAGTCTTGTGCCATACGCACCATCGTGTCATACACAGCGCTATCGCCGTGCGGGTGGTATTTACCCAGTACCTCACCGACAATACGAGCGCTTTTCTTGTAGGGACGATTTGACATTACCCCCAATTCCAACATTCCGTATAATACCCTGCGGTGCACCGGCTTCATACCGTCTCGCACATCAGGTAGTGCCCTGCTCACAATTACCGACATCGAATAATCGATGTATGCGGTCTTCATTTCATCTTCAATGTTGATGGGAATTATCTTTTCGCCTTCTGCCATGATTTATGGATTTGACTTGGTTGTTTGTGAATTCTTGGTAGGTAAAATCCTGATTCGGGAAAATTGCTTCAACTCGAATAAGGGCCTGCGAAAATAAGAAATGTAAACCGCCGAAAATCCGATGAGTTTTGAACAAAAAAACTACATCAAGCGCTCACGAGAAAGTCGTCCTAAATACTATTTTCGCCGCATGCAAGAACGCCATACCAATCTGCAGCGGTATTTCGATGAACAGGCCATTACAACGCGCAAGTTTGTATTGCCCTATATCGAAGCTGTAAAGCCAATCACGAAGGGTTTGCGCGTATTGGAGATTGGCTGTGGAACCGGTGGCAATATGGTGCCTTTTCTAGATATCGGTTGCGTGGTTACCGGAGTGGATATCTCGGAAACAAGTATTCAGCGAGCTGCTCAGCTCCTCGGGCCTCGTGAAGGGTTGACTTTAATAGCTGATGACATCTACAATCGGTCAGATTCTGATGGTGTTTTTGACATCATCATCATGCGCGACGTCATTGAGCACATTCACAATCAGGAGAAGTTTATGGCATTCGTGAAGCGCTTTTTGGCGCCGGGAGCCGTTTTCTTTCTCGGGTTTCCGCCTTGGTACAATCCGTTTGGCGGACATCAGCAAATTGCCAAGAACAAATTACTTTCGAAACTCCCCTTCTATCATATTCTGCCTACTTGGCTTTATAAAGGGATGCTCAAGTTGGGCGGTGAAAGTGATAGGACAATCGCCGATCTGCTGGAAATCAAAGAAACGGGGATAAGCATAGAGCGCTTCGAACGTATCTGCAAGAGGGAAAAATTCATGATTGAGCGAAGGACGCTCTATTTTATAAACCCGAATTACGAGACTAAGTTTAAACTCAAACCGAGAGTTCAAACTTGGCTTATCACCGGAATTCCATTTCTGAGAAACTTTTCTGTTACAGCCGGATACTATCTCTTGACAACTAAAGAGGAGTCAATTTAAGAGCTGAGTAAATTCTCAATGCAAGTTTAACTGCCATTTTTTCCCATTCTCCCGCATGGCACGGCCGTTGAAAACGCGGTTCCGTAAATTAATTAAAAGATTAGACTTATGAGTACCATGACCGAAGGACAATTGAAAGTTCACACCGACAACATTTTCCCAATCATCAAGAAATTCCTTTACAGCGACCACGAAATTTTCCTGCGTGAGTTGGTGAGCAATGCTGTCGATGCTTGTCAAAAGGTGAAAACCTTGAGTGTTTCCGGTGAGGTGAAACACGATGGTAACGGGTTGATGGTTGAGGTAATTGCTGACAAAAATGCAAAGACACTGACAGTTCGTGATAACGGAATTGGAATGACAGCAGAGGAGGTTGAGAAGTATATCAACCAAATCGCTTTCAGTGGTGCTGAAGAGTTTGTAGAGAAATACAAAGACGCGCAAATAATTGGTCACTTTGGACTAGGCTTCTATTCGGCCTTCATGGTAGCTAAACAGGTAGAGATTCAAACGCTTTCCCAGCGTGATGGAGCATCACCGGTGCATTGGACCTGCGACGGATCTCCCAATTTTTCAATGGGTGTTGGTTCTCGCACAACTCCGGGTACTGAAATCACACTTCATCTTAGCGATGACTCATTGGAGTTTTCCGAAGAAAGTCGCATAGAGGGTATCTTGACGAAATACTGCAAGTTCATGCCGGTCGACATTCGTTTTGGTGAGAAATCGGAATGGATGGATGGTGAGGAAACCGACGAGAAAGGTGAAAAGAAACAGGTAGAGGTAAATGTTCCGAACATCATCAACAATACTGCGCCATTATGGATGAAGAAGCCGGCCGACCTCAACGATGAAGATTACAAATCCTTCTACCACGAGCTCTATCCAATGAGCTTTGATGAGCCACTCTTCCACATTCACATCAATGTCGATTATCCGTTTAACCTAACCGGCATCTTGTTCTTCCCCAAAATGAAGAACAACATGGAAGTGCAGAAAAACAAGGTTCAACTATACAGCAATCAGGTTTTTATTACTGATGAGGTAAAGAACATCCTCCCCGACTTTCTCACCATGTTGCACGGAGTTGTAGATTCTCCGGATATTCCATTGAACGTTTCACGCAGCTACTTGCAGGAAGACGCGAACGTGAAGAAAATATCGAGTCACATTACCAAAAAAGTAGCCGACAAGCTGCAAAGCATGTATAATAATGAAAAAGCCGATTTTGAAAGCAAATGGGATGATATCGGGGTTTTCATTCATTACGGAATGCTTACCGACGACAAATTTTATGAGCGTGCCGAGAAGTTCTCTTTGCTGAAGACCGTGAATGGTGCCTATTTCAACCTCGAAGAATTCAAAGAAAAAATCAAGGATACACAGAAGGATAATAAGGGAGAAACGGTGGTTCTTTACGCGAACAATCAAGAAGAACAATACACAGCAATAAAAGCTGCCGGCGAGCGCGGCTGGGAGGTTGTGCTTTTGGATGGTCCGTTAGCTCCACACTACATCTCCAAGCTCGAGCAAAAGCATACAGGACTCCGATTCAAGCGCGTCGACGCCGATGTCATGGACAAGCTTATAGAAAAGGATGAGAATACGTCCTCTGCCCTATCAGATGATCAGAAAAAAGGAATCACTGCAGCTCTCGAGAAGATTATCGACACGAAAAAGTATCACGTAGAATTTGCCAATCTTTCGCCAACCGAAGCTCCTTTTGTAGTTACGCAAAACGAATTTATGCGTCGTATGAAAGAGCAGAGCATGATGGGTGGTGGTGGCTTCTATGGAACCCTGCCTGATAGTTATAACCTGGTGGCCAATGCCAATCATCCGCTCTTTGGCAGCACGGTAACCGACAGTGAAGGACAAACCGTTCTGAACGATTCTAAGGTGAAGCAAGCCATTGATTTAGCATTGCTGAGCAAAGGATTATTGAAGGGTGAAGAGCTCGCTTTGTTTGTGAAGCGCAGTTTGGAGAGTATTTGATGGGGGAACTCCCGTTGTCAAGGATT
>JBILCQ010000271.1:0-3330 GCA_044353065.1 Flavobacteriales bacterium
TCGGTGAAATGTGGATTGCCGACACCTCTTATGCTGTAAAAGAAATAGAAGCAACCATTGCAGAGGGTGCAAACATCAACTGGATAAAAGATTTTCGGGTTAAGCAATCGTTCAATGAAATAGAACCAGAGGTCTGGATGCTTACCAAGGATGAATTAGTGATTGACTTCAATGTTTCTGACAAGAAACTTGGCGTCTATGGCCGCAAGACTTCTTCTTACCGCGATTTCGTTATCAACAAGGAACGACCGAAAGAGTATTACGAGGGTATCAGTGATATCATTGTGAAAGAAGACGCGAGCGATCATGACGATGCATATTGGATAGATTCTCGGCACATTGCTTTATCAGCGAAAGAAGAGCGTATTTACCATATGGTCGACACACTGAAGAGTTTGCCGCAATTTGTGACAGTATCGAACATTCTAAACCTTATCATTAACGGGTACAAAGTGATTGGTAAAGTAGAATTGGGACCCTACTATACGCTTTACAGCTTCAACCCAATTGAAGGTAACCGCTTGCGTTTTGGTGGAAGAACAAGCAACGACTTTAGTAAGAAGGTTATGCTTGAAGGGTATTTAGCTTACGGTTTGAAAGATGAGCGTTTTAAATATGGTGGGGGTGCTACCTGGGTAATAAATAAAAATCCGCGTATGGCCTTCAATGTTTTTGCGAAGCGCGACATGGAACAGTTGGGGCAAGGCAACGGCGCGTTTCGACAAGACAATGTGCTTTCTTCTCTTTTTCGCAGAAACCCTGCAAATAAGTTGACCGACGTAACGGAACTCTCCGGCTATTTCGAAAAAGAATGGCTATACGGACTCCAAAACAGAGCGCTGTTTAAGCACCGTGTGTTGAAGCCCGCAGGAAGTAATTACAGATACGCACGCTTCAAGCCGCAGTTAGACGCAGAGCAACAGATAAGCTATCTCATCACTACGGAGGTTGGGTTGTATACCCGGTTTGCATACAAGGAGAAATTCGTGTACGGCGAGTTTGAACGCATCAGCTTGGGTACTAATTATCCTGTGCTGGAGCTGCAGTACAACTATGGCGTACCCGGACTGATGGGTGGAGAGTTTGAATACCATCGCGTAGGTGTGCGTATTTCCGACAAGTTAAGATTTGGTCCGTTCGGACATATGCGCATATCATCGGAAGCAGGACGAATTATAGGCAACTTGCCTTATCCGCTGCTCATGATGCATCAAGGAAATGAGACCTTCTTCTACGACGAAGAGTCTTACAATACCATGAACTTTTTTGAATTCGTGAGTGACGAATGGGTTAGCGTTTGGGCTTCTTACCACGCGAATGGTCTTTTTCTCAATAAGATTCCGATTATGCGTCGCTTGAAGTGGAGGGAGGTTGCCAGTGCGAAGGCGGTGGTTGGCGGTTACGATTTGAAGAACGACGAAATTCTCTCCCGTGATTTCAACGGCGACAATAAGCCCGACATCTACACGCTGGATAAACCGTTTGTTGAGGCGGCCCTAGGGGTTGAAAATATATTCAAGGTGCTGCGCGTCGATTTCATTTGGCGCCTAACTTACTTGGATAATCCCGACATTGTTAAATACGGAATACGCGCAAAACTGCAATTCGACTTTTAAAGGTGCGCCGTATTTTTGCACGCATATTTTACCCCAATGGCAACCTATAAAGCACACATCAACATCATGCCCCTCGAGGCATTACTGGACCCTCAAGGAAAAGCAGTGTCAGGCTCTATGACCAACATTGGTTTGCCGGAGATCAACAATGTTCGTATTGGCAAACACATCACGCTGAGCGTCGAAGCGAAGGACAAAAAAAACGCTGAGGGCAAGGTGGAAGAGGCGTGCAAAAAGCTTCTGTGTAATGAGATTATGGAGTACTTCACCTTCGAGTTGGAAGAAACGAAGTAGATCATATGCATCCTCGCTGGAAAACTCTAGAGTCGCTTACACAGCTCGATGATGTTCTTGCTGCGTCGAATCTTTCCACGCAAATCATTTTCAAACACAGTACGCGTTGCATCATTAGTAAAATGGTGCTGGCTCAACTAGAGGAGAATCTGAATGAAATACCCAGGAGCGCGAATCTCTTTTTACTCGATCTGCTGAATCATCGCGATATTTCCAACGCCATTGCCATGCAACTTGGGGTGCATCATGAAAGTCCTCAAGTTGTTGTAATTAAAAACGGACAAGTCGTATTCCATGAATCTCATCACTCCATCGATGCAGCTTCTATTGCAGAAAATTGCTAGCATCATTGCGGTTTATCTTGTGTGTGTGTCATGCGCCGATGCGCAAGCGTGGGAATACTTAACCCCGATTAAAACGAATAGTGAAGTGCGGGGCTGCTCATTTCTCGATGAACAGCGTGGCATTGCCGTAATCTTGGCAACCAAGAAAGTGTTTCGCACCATGGACGGTGGTGATACGTGGGAGAATATGTGGACGCCCGGCGTTAACAGTAATCCTACCGGGGTAGAGTGGGTGACTGAAGACTTGCTTTTCATTACTGCGGGTAATGGAGATTTGTTCCGCTCGTTGGATGGAGGTAATACCTGGTCAAACGTCAATCCGCCAACCACCATGTGGCTTTATAATGTCCATTTCATTAATGAGACAACCGGTTTTGTAACGGGAGAAAGCGGCACCATTCTTAAAACAACTGATGCCGGCACCACATGGACACTCATTCCACCGGTGACTACCAGTCGATTGTATGGCGTACATTTTACAGACGCAAACAATGGGTTCATTGTAGGATGGAACGGCACCATACTTCGCACAACCGACGGTGGTGATTCTTGGTCAGTCATCACAACAAGCATTACAGCAAGTCTTCAAGACGTTCACTTCATTGATGCCAATACGGGTTTTGCAAGTGGTGGTGTCATCGCAAAAACAATAGACGGTGGGCTTAGCTGGAACACCGTGTATTCCGCGGCTAACGACTACTTCTATGTGGTTCATGTGAACGCCAATGGCCAGGGCTATGCGGCAGGAAATGGTGGTGCGTTTATCAAAACCGCGAATACGGGACAAACCTGGCAGAGCCAACCCGACCTGGGAGATGGTGATATTTTATGCGGCGATCATGTTTCCGCAAATGCCGCATTTATGATGGGCAAAATGCAAATCCACAAAAGTGTAAATGGAGGTTCGTCTTGGAGTGTCATTAAGAACGCTGCGCCGGGAGGCAGTGTCAATGCCATGCAGTTTTTTTCCGACACCCAGGGTACGGCTGTTTCATCTCCTGTAGGAGGAACAAATTATGGCGGCATCGCACAAACGACTGACGGGGGTAAACTGTGGAACATCCGACAAACAGCAA
>JBILCQ010000272.1:0-3317 GCA_044353065.1 Flavobacteriales bacterium
ACCCCGAAAATGACTAAGGCCTTGTGCATGAGCCGAAAATACGAAAAAGCGTTATTGATGAGAAACTTTCATTCCTCTTATACCCATGTCAACAACAGCATCGCCTGCAGCAGGCTCAAAATAGCCCGGTGTGCTGTTTTCAATCCATTCAAATGAATTGTTGGTTGAAAGCGAAACATTCACAATGATATCTTCTTGCTCATTGCCCGTAATTATCAAAGGTGTTTCAAAACCTCCTGTTACAACACACGATCCCGCTGGTATTGGTGATGTTGTAAACAAAGGATTTGGGACTGTTGTTGAGCCTTGAGGTGCTTGGCCTTGCTGTGTTCCATAGATTGTTTCGAATGCCCAAAAACCTTGCGCTCGGTTAGCATTCACATGGACAGTGCTGTCCTTTATCTGAAAACTATTGATGAAGGTGTTGTAGCCAATAAAGGATGCTAAGGTTCCGGTTAAATCCAAATTAATACCGTTCCAGTTATACCGCAAATCAATATCGTAGTTTTGATAGGCGAGTGAAACACGAAGCCATTGGTAGGTTCCGGCAGCGACATCTTTCAGAGGTATGCTGTAAAATATTTCATTGTTAGCTGCCTGTTTTGATTGAGAGAAGTCGATTGCAGTCGCTCCACCGGCATTGGTTTCAGGTGCATGATAAAGCACTGTGCCTGCTCCGAGACCTGTATATGGGGTCGAGGTCATCTCAATGTAGTGAGCACTCATTGCATTGAAACGAGGAGATTGAGCTCCATGATTAGCAGGAAGCGTAGAGGGGTTCCCGAGATTGTCGAGACGTACTTGCGTAGAGTCGAATATGAATCTGAAAACTAATTTTGGTTCTTGCTCCGCTGTTGGAGGTGGTATTACTTCTTTATCCTTTTTGCATGATAAAAAAACTGTCGCAATTGTTAAGAGAAGTAATGCCAATGTTGTCTTTTTCATGGTAGCATGATTTAGTTGAATCAAAAGTAGTAATTTAAAATTACTTGCCAATTGGATACGGTCGTTTTGAAATCATGAAAATGAATGATAGGACTATCAAAAGAGCGATTGATACAAACCATTTGCGTGGCAGGTCTTCTTGAATAGTCGCGGGAATTCCCTCGTTACGAAGATTTTCACGTGTTTTTGGATTGAGATATTTGTTGAATTCGCGGATGTATGTGTTTCCGTTTGCGGGGCTCCATCCTGTAAGTGCAGCAAGTTCATCGACTTCTTTTCTCCTTCGATTGTATAAGTCGGTTAAGTATTCTTGTCCCGCATCGCATGAGAAATCATCGCCCGATGCCGGATAGGTCAAGACGTAGCGACATTGAAAATTCTCGCTGTTGGGTGTCACCTGAAATTGCAGATCGCTAGGGAATTTGTCTCGGCTGTAGCGCACGTGCAAACGTGTGAAGAATATGGTTTGATTAAAGTTGTTGCTTTGTGTTATCCAATCAGCTCCGGCTTCTACAAAATCGTAATTGACAGGAGGAGGTCCCACGCAAGGGTCGCATTTCACGGCTGTGTAAGGGCTTACATTCCATGCGTATTCGAGAAACACTGCGTTGCGTCCTTCTTGTTTGTAGGTCTTCTCAAAAAGTGATTTGTAGAAGTCGCCAAACTTGGGTTCAACGTAAAGTGGAATATTTCTATCGGAAGGCATTTTGACTGTGCGGTAGTTGGTGCATTCCACACGCCCCGCAGTGGTGAGCGCATACACAATCATATCTTGCGATCCATTGCTGTTGGCCATTCCAAGGCGCAGCGGCAACATGAACTTGGCATGGTCGAAGCGGATTTGAATGGGACGCAAATACTCGCTGTGTCGGTTCTTCACTTTTTCGAGATTCACTTTTACGAGGAAGAACTTCATGTTGCTTCGCACATAGGGTTCAAGCACCTGCCTCGCCGCTTCAGGCACTTTGTAACCATTGGCTTCGAGCCACAGCTGAAGCCCATCCGATTCTTTCGCTGAAAGAATGATGATCTTGTATTCTTCGATGTCGTATTGCGCTTCAATGCGCACACTGCTTTTGGCGACGGCTTTTAAATCCATTTCAGTAACGCTTTCAGTAAGTGCCACACCACTCATTGCCGGATAATCGTCATATAATCGCCTGTCGTAGCCGCAAGGGTTGTGGTCGTAATAGTTCACCAGTCTGGGTGCAGAATAATCATTGAGCACATTGAAAATGCGACGCTCTATGACGCGAATGTCTTTTTCACCGAGCACGGTTGGCACAGGAACGACCATGGCAAACTCGCTCAAGTCGCCTTTGAAATCACTGCTCATGGTGATGACGTTACGTGTGCCATTGCGCACCAAGATGACTTCGCTTTTGTTGTTGAATAGGCTGGCATCGGCCTTAGCCACGTAGAACCCGCAGAAGGCTGAAGCATTGAGAAACCCAAGCAGCGCCGCTGCCAGGGTAAATAGCTGGAGTGTGTTTTTCATAGGTGTTGTTGTTGAGTATGTGTACTTGGTGTTGATTCATTTTTCCATATAAACGATGCTATGCTTGGTGTTAAGCGATCGAGAAGGGGAGTAAAAGGAGTAAAGAAGAAGAGCGTCCAAAAGGGTGCACCGTTGACGAAATGAAAGTTGGCCAGATAGAAGCTGACAGCACCGACACCCATAGCCCAGACGATTCGAAGCTTTCGATGATTGGGCGTAGTCATCGGGTCGGTAATCATGAAAAAGGAGAAGAGCCATAGCGAGCCGTTGGTAAGCTTCAGCAGAAATACATCGTGCTCCCAACCGAGGTAAATGACAGTGCGCACATATTCCAACGCTGCGAAAGAGAGTAGGAAAGTGGCACCGGTCTCCAGGCGTTTGATGTTGCTCAGTACAGCGAGTCCTGCAGTCCCGACGAGGAATATGATGAGCGCGCCGCTGCCCCATTGTCCGGGAGAGATCCATGCTTCACCGCTGAGTATTGCAGCAGCAACGATTCCGAAATTCGCCGGGTTCCAAAGGTGTTTGCCATTAAACTTCGTCAGGAATTTCATGCCGATAGCGAGCAGCGCTGCGAACAGATAGAGAAGCGGGTCATTGGCCTTCATTAGAAGCGACAGTCCCAGTCCGGTGATGAGCGCGCTTTTGAGCGAGTCAATGGGGAATCCGGCAAAGCGAATAGCAAGACCTTGTGCTGTCAGAACACCGCAAAAAATGGCGAGGTAGTTTTTCCAATCGGCATCCCAACCAAGCTGTAAAACGCCATAGCAGAGAAAACCAATTTGTGCGATAATCTGGAAGTGCCTGCCATCGCTACGAAGCCAGGTGAGTGTGTTGCGAAGAGAATGCATGTCGGTTGGAATTTGACATGCAG
>JBILCQ010000273.1:0-3313 GCA_044353065.1 Flavobacteriales bacterium
TTGCGTTTGACTCGCGCAACAACTCGAAGTTGTTTGCACAAACCGCGGCCAATGTGCTATCGGCGAATGGAATTGAAGTTCACCTGTTTGATGAGTTGCGTCCTACGCCGCTGCTTTCGTACGCCGCGCGCTCGTTAAAGTGCCAGGCCGGAATCGTTATCACTGCCTCACACAATCCGAAGGAATACAATGGCTATAAAGTTTATTGGCAAGATGGCGCGCAAGTATTACCTCCACACGATAAGGGAATCATTGCCGAAGTAAGAAAGATAACCGGCCCTGACCTCGTAAAATTTTCGGGGAACGAAAGGCTCATCCATTCAATCGCCGACTCTGTTGAGTCGTCGTACATCACGAATGTCAAGAATCTTATCCACGCAACAGAAGCTATTCAAAATGCAGATGATTTAAAAATTGTGTATACGTCAATTCATGGCGCGGGTATTACAATGGTGCCCAAAGCACTCGAAGCGATTGGCTTCAAAAATATTCGTGTGGTTGAAGAACAAGCCACACCCGATGGCAATTTCAGTACCGTTCAATCGCCCAACCCGGAAGAGCGTGAAGCCCTCTCAATGGCGCTTAAACTCGCCGACGAAGTTGGTGCAGACTTGGTAATTGGAACTGATCCTGATACCGATCGTGTCGGTCTTGCTATTCGCGATGCGCAGGGCAAAATGACACTGTTAAACGGAAATCAAGCCGCGTGTTTACTGGTATACTATCAACTCGAGCGCATGCATGAGAAAAACATGTTGCGCCAAAATCACTACATAGCCAAAACAATTGTAACCACCGATCTTCTTGAAGAAATTGCCAAGCTTCACAACGTGAAGTGGTACGATACACTCACCGGCTTCAAATACATCGCCGGGGTTATTGGCGAAAAAGAAGGCAAAGAAATTTTCATCGCGGGCGGAGAAGAAAGCTACGGCTATTCGGTAGGTGAATTTGTGCGCGACAAAGACGCGGTGCTCTCTTCGGTAGTACTGTGCGAAATCGCTGCATGGTGCGCAGCCCAGAATCGAACCATGTGGGATTTACTCATGGAAATCTATGCGCGTTGCGGACTCTACCACGAGTCGCTACTTTCAGTAACATTAAAAGGTCTCGACGGCCTCCAGCAAATACAAACGAAAATGGCAGGTCTTCGAGAGAATCCACCGAAACAACTGGCTGGATCTCCCGTGATTGAACTTCGCGATATTCAATTGCAACAATCTACCGACTTGCGCTCAGGAATCATACAAAAACTGAACTTGCCTGCTTCGAACGTTTTGCAATTCATCCTGAAAGACGGAAGTAAAATTTCTGCGCGGCCAAGTGGCACTGAACCTAAAATAAAATTCTACTTCTCGATGAAGGCGCCGTTCCAAGGAGAAGAACATTACAAGCAGCAAGTGGAAGAAATGGAGCAGCGCATGATAACTATTCAAAATCAAATTGGCATAACAAGATGATTAAAACACTTTCCTCTCAAACGCGTTTCATCTTAATTTTTATTGCAATGCTGTTTGTTGTGCGGTTGTTCCACATCACCAATCCTCCGATTGAAGTTGGGCACAATTGGCGACAAACAACATCGATGATGGTTGCGAGAAACTTTCATCAGTTAGACGCTAATATTCTCTACCCCACCATCGACGAAACCGGTGAAAAACGTGGAGTAATTGGAATGGAGTTTCCGGCAATTCCGTACGCAATTCACCTGATCTCAATACCATTCGGCTATGATCATTGGTATGGTCGCTTGATTGTTCTTATCCTGGTATCCTTAGGTAGCGTGTACTTCTATCTACTCATGCGCTTGTTTGTTGAGGAAAAAACAGCTTCGTGGACAACCGTGCTTTATACAGCTTCTTCACTGCTTCATTTTGGGAGGAAAGTCATGCCAGACCCCGCAGCTCTTTCACTGGTGATGATAGGGCTTTACTACGGCTTCACGTATCTCAAAGAAGGAAACACCATGCGATTGGTGGCCTATTTTCTTTTCGCTACATTAGGAACACTAATTAAAATTCCGTTCGGTCTCTACTTGGCAGTTATGGCCATTCCATTTTTAAGTCACAGTACCCCCGTGGTGCGAAAGACTCTTTTTGCTATTTCCTCTGCTATCTTATTAATTACAGTTTGGTGGTGGTATTTCTATTGGAATATATATCTAGTTGATGAATTTGGTCAATGGTATAACTCAGGAAAATCGCTCGTTGACGGAACCAAAGAGCTGTTTGACAATGGGGGATTAGTGTTGAAGCGCTTCTATTTCTCAGCGTATCATTCACTCATTTGGGGAGTTGCTTCACTCGCCGGCTTTGGCTACCTCATCTACAAAAACTCCCGAATTGTAGTTGTATTATCGGCTGTAGTACTACCGTTAATCGCCCTATACATGATGAAATCAGGAAGCTTGTTTTCACATCACGACTATTATGCACTGATTTTATTGCCATGGCTTGCTGTTTGTGGGGCCTTACTTTTGGAAAAAATCAAGCCCCGCATTGCTGTTGCAATCCTGGTTGTCGGCTTCATAGAATCGGTAGCCAACCAACAACACGACTTTTTCATCAAGCCCGCCGCATTTAATAAACTGCAATTGGCGTCAATAGCGGACGGCGTAAGTCAACCCAACGAATTAGTCGCGCTTGTTTCAAGTGCCAACCCGAACGAATTCTATTTTTTAAATCGCAAAGGTTGGATAGTAAATCCGGAGCAATGCAACGCGACGCACCTGCAAGATTTAACAAACCGCGGATGCCGCTTTCTATTTGTGCCGCGTGAAAGAATGCCTCTAGACATACCCTACTCGGTCAGATTAGAAAGCGAGAACTATGTTGTTTATCAACTGAATTAACCTACCTTCGAACTTGTGAAGCGAATTCTGCTCATAGTTATGATAGCCGTGTATACCCTGCTCTCAGTTGGTATGCAACTCCACCTGCACTATTGTTGTGGGCAGCTTTCCGACTTTCACTTTCTCCCATCCGACACATGCAACCACACTTCGGAAACAAACGAAGATCACTGTTGCAAAAAAGAAAATTGCTGCTCTTTCATTCATATCGATTTGAGAGTAGAAGATTCGCATCAGCCCTCCGAAATCGCCCGATTCATTCCATTTGACTTTTCAGAACCGATTGTTTTCTGCTCTCCTAACATTGTCCGCAACGATTCTTCAGGAATCGAATTTGTCGAAAACAATTCCCCACCGCCGAATAGCAAACGATATCTGCTATTCGGGTCTTTGGTTCTTTACGCTTAAGGATTGTGCTTTGATGCGTGTTCTCTTCGCATCTTCTGTTGGAGCTTTTGCTCC